>JALGTT010000069.1 GCA_029821235.1 Candidatus Hebobacteria bacterium
AGAGCGGCCGCCGCCGCTCCGAAGAAGGGAAGCACCAGCAGCCAGTTGAGGACTAGTGTGTTGATGATGCTCACAATTGCTGGATCTGGTCCCTGGGAAATGTGCTTCTCCGGGAGGCCGCCCCGCTTGCGCGGCGGGTCTCTCGTCCGCTACTCACTCGCCTTGCCCTCGGCTGGGATGCGGGCGGTCACCCGGTAGATGCTCACCTGTTCTATCAACAGCGAGTCGTCCTTCCCGTAGACGCGCACCCGCACCGTGTGCTTGCCCGGCTCCAGCCCGGAGGTGTCCCAGCGAAACGAGAAGGGCTGCCGGTTGGTCATCGCCGCGGTCTTGCCGTCCACGCCGAATATCACGTAGTCGGGCGGGGGACCGGTGTAGAAGCCCACCACATCCACCACACCACTCACCTCGGCCCCCAGGTCAGGGGTGAGGAGCAGAGAGGGGCTGGGGTAGGCCGCCTCGGCCGTTTCGGGCTCCCGCTCCGGCACCGGAGCTTCCTCGCTCACCTCCTCGGCCGCGATTTCCCGCGTCTGGGATTCCGCCTGGCTGGATGATGCACTGTACTGCGCCGCCCGCACCGCGCTGCCGGAGGCGCCTACCCAGCTGTCGGGCGGCGCGTAGCGGGGCAGGAAGAGGTAATCGAGCAGGTCGCCTTCGTAGTATGCGTACTGGATACAGACCGCCAGCCCGGCCAGGTATTCGACTGCGGAGAGCCGCTCGCCATCCAGCCACACCGCGGTGGGGATGGTGTGCAGGCGGTCTATCCAGTATACGGTCTCCGCACACCAGGCCAGGAAATCCGCGGTCGGCACCTCTCTTCCCACCGCAGGATCGGGCGGGCCGAGCGGGATGTCCTCTGGGTCGAGTTGAGGGGGATTGACCCGCTTGGGCGCGAGAGGAACCGTGGCCGGCAGTTCGCCCGTGGAGTCCCAGAGGTAGACGGTGCGCGCCAGCAGCGCGAACACCTCGGCCGCGGAGATACGGCGCAGTTGGCCGTTCACCATCCTCACCTGCGACCAATCGGGCACGGTGCCGCTGTCGTTCAGGTAGGCGCAGATGAAATCCGCGAGTTCCACCACGGCCTCGCCAGGCACGCTGTCGCCGGACAGATCGGGCACCGGCTGTGCCGCGGCCTCGCCCTCGGCCGCGGGGGCGGCCGGCACTCCGAGGGTCGGCGTCTGCGCCCAACTCCAGCCTGCGAGCAAACTCAGCAGCAGGACGGCGATCAGCGTGCGCACCATCTCGGCACTCCCTCCCTACCGATTGGCCGGCGGACTCGGCCCTCAGCCTGCGTTCCGTCCGCGGTAAACCCGCACCACGCGGTTGCCAATCGAGGTGGTTACCTCGTGCACCACACCGCCAGCCCACCGCGCTAAATCGTTCGCCGTGATGCGGTCATCCCCCTGTCTTCCCACCAATACCACCTCCTCGCCCAGGCCAACATCTCCCAGGGCGGTGAGGTCCACCAGCGTGTGATCCATGCACACTCTTCCCACCACTGGGCATCTCTTTCCTCTTATCAGCACATAGGCGCGGTTGGAGGCGTGCCTGGGGTAGCCGTCGCCGTACCCCAACGGCAGCGCGCCGATCACCGCCCTCCCGGCCGCGCGGTAGGTGCCGCCGTAGGAGACCACGGCGCCGGGCGGCAGATGGTGGACGAAGGCGAGCCGGGTCCGCCAGGTGAGGGCGGGCCGCAGATCGAGAGGGGGCAGGCCGGAGGCGTCGGGGAGAATGCCGTAGGTCAGCAAACCGGCCCTCACGCCGCCGAAATGGGCCTCGGGAAAGCGCAGGATGCCCGCGCTGTTTGCCAGATGGCAGAGGCCGGGGTCGAGGCCCGCCGCGCGCATCTCCTCGATCGCGCGTCGGAAGCGGTCGATTTGCAGGTGGGTGAATGCAGGGTCCTCCGCCTCCGCGCTCGCCAGGTGAGAGAAGACTCCCTCCAGGCGAATGCCGGGCAGAGTCACCAGTGTGCGAGCAAACTCGCACGCCTCCGCGGGGGACACTCCCAGCCGTCCCATTCCCGTGTCCACCTTCACATGGACGCGCGCGGGCAGGTCGCGCGCGCATGCGGCCCGCGACAACGCCTCCGCCTCCTCCCTGGTGCACACGGTTTGGATCAGGTCCCGCGCCACCGTTTCCTCGGCGTGCGCGGGATCGCCGGGGCAGAGTAGCAGCACGGGACACGATACCTCCGCCTCGCGCAGAGCCACCCCCTCTGAGAGAGCCGCCACCGCCAGCCCATCCGCTCCCCCCTCGACCGCCGCGCGCGCGGTGTCCACCAAGCCGTGGCCGTAGGCATTGGTCTTCACCACCGCCCACAAGTGGCGCTGCGGTCCCACCCGCGCCTTCACCACGCGGATGTTGTGCCGCACCGCGGCAAGATCCACCTCCGCCCAGGAGGGAGGGGAGCCCGGGGGGATTGTCGAGTTCACGCCGTCAACCTCGCTTCCTGCGTCTGCTACTCCAGGGGCAGAGCAAAGGTGAATGTGGAGCCCTTGCCCACCACACTCCTCGCCGACACGGTGCCGCCGTGGGCGGAGATGATCGAACGGACGATGGCGAGCCCGAGTCCGGTCCCGCCCGCCTCCCGCGCCCGGGAGGAATCCACCCGGCGGAATCGCTCCCAGATGTGAGGGAGTTGGTCCTCGGGAATGCCGGCGCCGTTGTCTTCCACCTCCACCTGGAGCCAGCCGTCCCTGACCTGGGCCGCGATCCTGATCCTGCCCTGGGGGCGGCTGAAGCGGATGGCGTTGGAGATCAAGTTGACCAGCACCTGATGAATGCGGTCGGCGTCCGCATTCACCGGCGGCAGTCCGGGGGACAGGTCGAGTTCCACCGCCATGCCTCGCTCCCGGATCTGAGTCTCGAAGGAATCGACCGCTTCTCGAATCAGGTCGCCCATGTCAACGGGCCGCAACTTCAACTTCACTGCGCCGGATTCTATCCGCGAGAGGTCGAGCAAATCGTTTGTGAGACGATTCAGCCGGTCCACCTCGCGCACGATCAGGGACGCGCACCGGACCCGTGCCTGCTCCGTGTCCGCGGTGCCGTCGGCGATGGCGGCGGCGAATCCTCCGATGGCGGTGAGGGGGGTTCTGATCTCGTGAGAGGCATCGCTGATGAACCGGCTGCGCATCTCCTCCAGCCGCCGGGCCTCGGTGACATCCCGGAGCACGGCCACTGCTCCCCATCTCCCCTCCTCGCTGGCCCGCATGGGGGCGACCTGGATGGAGACCGCGCGCTTCTGCTCACCTATCTCCACTTCGATGGAGCACATCTGGTTCTGCTTCAAGCATTCCTTGAACCGCTCGCCGACCTCCTCGGGCAGCCCCAGTTCCCCGACGGTCAGGCCGACGGCCTGCTGCTCGATGCCCAGCAGGTTGCTCGCCTGCGGGTTGATGAGGGAGATCTTGCCCTGAGAGTCAATGGCGATGATGCCCTCGGCCACGGAGGAGACCACCCCTCTGAGCCGGGCCTGCTCGTGCTGGAGATCCGCCAGACTGCGTTCCAGGCTGTCGGCCATGGAGTCGAAGGAGCCCGCGAGGGCGCCGATTTCATCTCGTCGTTTCAGGCCCAAGCGCTGGCTGAAGTCACCGGCGGCCATGCGCGCGGCCTGGGAGCGCATGCTGCGCAGGGGGCCCGCGAAGCGCTCGGCCAGGAAGAGCGCGATGAACGCCGCAACCACCGCCGCCACTACGCCGGCGTACAGCACGAGGCCGCGCAAGCGAGATACGTACATCTCCACTACATCGGCGTATGGGGCCCTCACCTGGAGCACCCCCAAGTCGCCAGGCAGAGCGGCGGAGGCCATCACCATGGCCTCTCCGCAGGCATGCACGGCACGGCCGCTGAGGGTTACGGCGGTGCCGGGACAGGCCTCTTCGACTCCCCGCCCCGGCTTACCCCCGACACGTCCTCCCTCCCCTGTCCCCACCACCTCGGACTCGCATCCCGCCAGGGTCAGGCAGATCTGGGTGTGGGTGGCCCTCTCCAGCAGACGGATCAGTTCTTGCAGTTCCTCGTGGGACTTGCCCTCGCTCACCGCGGAGGCGAGGGCGTTGGCCATCTCCTGGGCCCTGGCCGCCATCTGCCTCTGCGCGAAGTGAGCATACAGACTCTCGAACGCATTGCTCAGCAACAGGCTGAAGAGGAGAAGCGCAATGGCGAGAGTGGCCAGATGCGCCAGAAACAACTTGGCAAAAAGACTACGCATGGAGAGCCGGCACCTCTGCCCGCCTGCGCCTGGGGATGCCTTTGCGGTTACTCTTCAGCAGGCTGGCGGGTCTCAAACTTATACCCCATTCCCCACACAGTGCTGATCGCGAAGGGACGGGACTCGGAGGCCTTCGTCTTCTGACGAAGCCGCTTGATATGCACGTCCACCGTACGGGCGTCCGACTCGGAATCGTATCCCCAGATCCGGTCCAGGAGTTCGGCGCGGCTGAACACCCTCCCCGGATGGCTGGCCAGGCACCACAGCAGGCGGAACTCCGTGGGGGTGAGGTGGACTTCCTCTCCCTCCACCTCCACCCGGTGCCTCACCCGATCAATGCGCAGACCGGGGAAACTGAGCGTCTCCGACTCCTCGCCCGCCATGGAGCCCCTTCGCAGCACCGCCTTCACCCTCGCCACCAGTTCGCGGGGGCTGAAGGGTTTGACCACGTAGTCGTCCGCGCCCAATTCCAGCCCGACGATCCGGTCCACTTCCTCCGTACGGGCGGTGAGCATGATGATGGGCACCTGAGAGCCGGAGCGAATCTGCCGGCATACCTCCCATCCGTCCAGCCCGGGCAGCATCAGGTCCAGAATCACCAGATCGGGGTGGTGCTTCCCGTTCAGTCGCAGGGCTTCCTGGCCATCCCGGGCGGGGATCACCTCGAAGCCCTCTTTGCTCAGATAGAGTTGCACCAACTCCCGGACCGACTCCTCGTCATCCACCACCAGCACCTTGCGCCCGCCGGCACCGGCGGCGGAGCCTGGAGAATCGCTCCCCGGATTGCGCCTTGGCAATCGCTCACTCGGTTCTGGCATCTCGGCCGACCTCACTTCCCGGGGGAATCCGCGGCGGGGGCGCCTGCGGCCTCGCGCAGCCCCTCCTCCAGCGCCTGTCGGACATGGGTCCGCACCAGCACCCGCCCCATCAGTCTCAGCTTGCCGTTCACCACCAGGGCCGGCGGATTCACCACCCCGAAGTCCAGCAGCGCCTCCAGATCATCGGTCTGCTCCACCTTGGCGTCATCCACGCCGAGTTCCTGCAGTATCTCCCCCACCATATTGCGGAGGGTCTTGCAGAAGTAACAGCCCTTTCCGATGACCGTGATCTCCAGCCCCATAGCGAGGGGATTATACCACCCGCTTCTTGCCGCAACAAGGAAGCCCGTGTGAACGAAACGTTACGGTCCTGTTTATGCCGGGCGCCCCAGGGAGGGTGTCAAATGCGGTCGGCGAGCCGCGTGTACTCGTCCAACATGGCCATGAAGTTGTCGTACTTGGTGCCGTAGGCGATGGAGTGGCTGGGCCCGAGGATGAATCCCTTGCCGCGGGCTCCTTTCTCCATCGCCTCGCGCACGCTGTTGCGCACTTCCTCGGGCGTGCCTCCCACCAGCAACTCCACTCCCACTCCGCCCCAGAACGTGATCCGGTCGCCCCAGCGCTCCGTCAGGTGTCCCACGTCCATCCCTGCGTTGGGCTGGAGCGATTGATAGCACTCCACGCCGGCCTCGGCGAACATGTCCATCAGGGGACGGTTGTCGCCGCAGTTGTGCATCAGCACCTGCTGCCCGTGGCCCTTGATGCTGCGGATTCGCTCTCTCAGGAAGGGCAGGCAGTGCTCTCGATACTGCTCCGGGCTGATCAGCGGTCCGTTGGTGCCGCCCGTGTCCTGCTCCAGCAGCACCCCGTCCTGACCCGGGCGGATGTAGTGCCGGTCATCCAGGTTGGCCCGCTTGGTCATGCGCCGGTTGGCGGCCCTCACCACCTCCGGCTTCAGCGCGTACATCATCAGACCGGTGACATCCCCGCCGAGCAGGGTGAGGGCGACCATCTCTCCCGCCGTGCCAGCAATATAGCGGTCGGAGCCGAGTTTCTCCACGATGTAGTCGCAGGCCTCGAAGATGGAGGGATCTGGCGGCTGGTACTCCGACTCGTCGAACTCCGGGAACATTTCCTCGGTGTAATCGTCCACGTCGCCGGCCGTGGGGTCCTCGACGCAGATGATCTCGTTGGAGAGGTGAGAGACTTTGTAGATTCGCCCCTCGTCGTCCTCCCAGGTCTCGTCGTCGAGCTTTCGCGGGGGGCGGGGCTGATAGTCCCTCGGCGGCACCAGAGGGGCTTCCTTGAAGCAGATGATGTCCGCGCAGTCTATCTTTTGGTAGAACTCAACCGTGTCTTTCTGGTAACTCTCGACCACCTCATCCCGGCGCCCCTCCCAGAAGGCGATGCGGGAGGCGATCTTGTCCCTCACATAGGTCTTCCGCCCGATGACTCTCTCGATGGTATCGCAGTCCACCACATAGAAGCCCAGGGGGATCTTGTCCACGGGCTCCCCGGCGATGGCCGCCTTCACGCGCTCCTTGGAGTTCATGCCGGGT
>JALGTT010000070.1 GCA_029821235.1 Candidatus Hebobacteria bacterium
GCGCGCAGGTCCCACTTGCTGACCACCAGCACCTGGGCCCTCCCCTCTTCGTGCGCCCTTCCCGCGATCCGCTTGTCCTGGTCCGTGAGGCCCTCGCCGGCATCTATCAGGGTGAGGGCGACGTCGCACCTCTCGATCGCGCCGAAGGCGCGGAGCACGCTGTAGTACTCGAAGGCCTCCGTAACCTTGCTCTTCCGCCTGACGCCCGCGGTGTCGATCAACACCAGGGAACGGCCGCGCCACTGATACGGGGTGTCGATCGAATCCCGGGTGGTCCCCGGTTTGTCGTCCACCACGGCCCGGTCCTCGTCGAGGATGACGTTGAGGAGAGAGGACTTGCCGACATTGGGGCGGCCGACGATGGCGATGCGGATCACGTCCTCGCCCTCCGGGAGCGGCTCCGTCTCCGGAAGGTGTTCCCAGATGCGGTCCAGCAGGTCGTCCACCATCAGCCCGTGCGCGGCCGACACCGCGATCACCTCACCCAGGGCGAGGGCGTAGAACCCCGGCACCTCCTCCTCGCGGCGGCGGCTCTCCACCTTGTTGGCGGTGACGATCACCGGCTTCCCGGTGCGGCGGAGCATCTCTGCGATCTCGTGGTCGAAGCCGGCCAGTCCCTCCTTGGCGTCCACCACGAAGACGATGACATCGGCCTCCTCGATGGCGAACTGGACCTGGCGAACGATCTCGCGCTCGAGGTTTCCGCCCTCGGTCTGGAGACCGCCGGTGTCAATCAGGGTGAATCGTTTCCCGTGCCACTCGCAATCGGCGTAGACGCGGTCGCGGGTGATGCCAGGCGTGGGCTCCTCGATGGCGATGCGGCGGCCGGCCAGGCGGTTGAAGAGGGTGGACTTGCCCACATTGGGGCGGCCCACGATCGCCACCACACCTCGATCCCGCTTCTCGCTCATCTCGCACCTCGCGTGCGCGCGTACTGCCCTATCGCCCTCACGGCCTCCCGCGGCCCCAGCGCGGGGACCACCTCCGCACCGGTCAGCCGCGCCATCTCCTCCAGCGTCATGCCGTCCAGCATCCCCTCCCCTTCTCTCACCGCGGTGGCCGGCAGGATCACCAGGTCCGCGGGCGGCATCTTCCGCAGGGCGCGTACGATGTCTCTCCCGCCGAGCAGCCCCGCGGTGGTGACGGTGCGGCCCAGCAGCCGATTCCGCACCACACACACGCCCACCTCGAGCGACCCCAGTCTCTCCAGTTCGCCGGCCAGCCCGGTCACCATCCCCGCGGCCATCTCTCCGGTCACCAGAGCCACGGAGATCCGGCCGCGCAGCCGCAACGGGCGAAGACGCCGCAGCTCGTCCAGGAACAGCCTGGCGCACCCGATTCCATTGCCGTGCTGCCAGAACCCCTCGTAATCGGCGCGGCCCGGAAGCGGAATGCCCGTCAGCAAATAGAACTCGTCCGCGGCGAACACCAGGCGGGCGCCCAGGCGCCGCTTGAATTCCCTCTGCCAGGTGTGCACGCTCTCCAGCACGCGCCCGGCGATGCGAGGGGTGACCCTGCGCAACCTGGGCAGGCCGCGCCGGTGCCGCGTGATTCCCACCGGCACCACGCCGATGGAGCGCACCCCCGGATACATCTCGGCGAGGTCGCGCACCGTGCGCTCCAGGCATTCCCCATCGTTCACTCCGGGGCATACCACTATCTGGGTGTGAAACTCAATGCCCCGCGCCGCCAGCCGCGCCATCTCCTGGAGCGGGTCGGGAGTGGCGCGCCCGAACATCACCCTCCTCACCCCCGGGTCTGTGGCATGGACTGAGACATAGAGAGGAGACAGGAAATCCCGCACGATCCGGCGTCTGTCGGCCGGGGTGAGGTTGGTGAGGGTGACGAAGTTGGCGTGCAGGAAGGAGAGCCGGTAGTCGTCATCCCGCACGTACAAGGCGGCGCGCAGCCCGCGGGGTAACTGGGAGACGAAGCAGAAGGGACAGCGGTTGCGGCAGGTGCGCACGCCGTCGAAAACATCCTCGGAGAACCGCAGCCCCAGGTCCTCGTCCTCGTGTTTCTCGATGCGGAGGTGACGCAGGGAGCCGTCGGGTTTGCGAATGGTGAGGGAGACGCGCGGCTCGGCAATGAGGTAGCGGTAGTGGATGTAGTCCCGCGGGGCGCGGCGGTTGACGCGCACCACCGCGTCTCCCGGCTGCACGCCCGCGGCCGCCCCCAGGCTTCCCGGACGCACCGATACCACCTGTGCCGGCTTGAGGCTCAACTCCCGGCGCTCTCGTCCGCGATTTTCCGCAGGCGGTCCACCACGCGCTGGATCATCCACTCCGGCGTGGAGGCGCCCGCGGTCACGCCCACGCGCGCAACCCCGGCAAGCCACTGCGGCTTCACCTCTTCGGCGGTTTCGATGTGATGGGTGTGCGCGCCCGCGCGCTCGCAGATCTCCTTGAGCCGGGTGGTGTTGGCGGAGTTCCGGCCGCCCACCACGATCATCAGGGGCACCGTTTCGGCGAGTCTGCGCGCGCCCTCCTGGCGGGACACCGTGGCCTCGCAGATGGTGTTGAACACCCGCAACTCATCGCAGCGCGCCGCAAGCGCCCCCGCCACCTCCCGCAGGACCTCCGGCCGCTGCGTGGTCTGGACCACCAGCCCGAACCGCTTGCGCGCGGGCAGCGCCTCCACGTCACGCGCGGCGGTGACGATATGGGCCTGGCGGTCGGACCGCGCGGCCAGCCCCTCCACCTCCCGGTGCCCCGGGTCACCGAGGATGACCACCGCATAGCCCTCATCGCAAAGGGTCTTGATGTGCTGGTGGGCGCGGCTGACGAAGGGGCAGGTGGCGTCAATTACCTCCAGCCCGCGGGCGCGCGCCTCGGATTCCACCGAGGGGTCCACCCCGTGCGCGGACAGGACCACCGCGCCGCCGGTGATGTCGTCCAGGGACTCCGCCGGTCGGACGCCGAGCTGCTCCAGGCGCGCGATCTCCTGGGGGTTGTGGATGAGCGGGCCCAGCGTGTGCACCGGCCGCGCCTTGTTCTCTGCAGCCCTGGCGACCAGTTCCAGCGCGCGCTTGACCCCGAAGCAGAAACCGGCATTCTGGGCGACGATGATCTCCACGGCGTCTCCCTTCACCCGGCAGCGCGGGCGACGAACCGGGCCATGCGGGCCATTCCTTCCTCGAGAGTGGGCAGAGAGGTGGCATAGGAGCAGCGAACGAACCCCTCCCCGCACTCGCCGAAGGCGGTGCCGGGGACCACCGCGACCTTCTCCTCCTGCAGCAAGCGCTCGGCGAACTGCTCCGAGGTGAGGCCGGTGCGGGCAATGGAGGGGAACGCGTAGAAGGCTCCCTTGGGCTCGAAGCAGTCCAGCCCCATGTCGCGCAGCCGCCGCACGATCACGCGCCGCCTCTGGTCGTATTCCCTGCGCATGGCGGCAACCTCGCCGTCGCACCCGTACAGGACGTCAAGCGCGGCCTCTTGTGCCATGGTGGGCGCGCACATCACGGTGTAGGCGTGCACCTTGGCCATTCCGCCGATGAGGTCCTGCGGCCCGGCCGCGAACCCAAGCCGCCATCCGGTCATCGCCCACGCCTTGGAAAACCCCCCGATCAGCACGGTGCGGTCCCGCGCGCCGGGCAGCGCCGCCGCGGACACGTGCCCGCCATCGTAGTGCAGCTCGGCGTAGATCTCATCCGCGATCACGATCAGGTCATTTTGCTCGGCCCAACGCATCACACCCTCCAGCGCCTCCCGGTCCATCACCGCGCCGGTGGGGTTATTCGGATAGCACATCAACAGGGCGCGCGCGCGGTCGTCGCAGGCGGCCTCGAGGTCGCTCACCTGGACCTGGAAGTCGTGCTCCACGCGAGTGGGCACGGGCAGGGGGACGCCGCCGGCGAGTACAGTGCACGGGGGATAGGACACGAAGCAGGGCTGGGGAATCAGCACCGCCTCCCCGGGGTTGAGGATGGCCCGCAGGGCCAGGTCAATCGCCTCCGCCGCGCCGACCGTGATCAGCACCTCCCGGTCGGGATGGTAGGAGAGGCCGAACCTGCGCTCCAGGTAGGACGCCACCGCGTCCCGCAGTTCCTGGAGGCCACGGGTCGGGGTGTAGTGGGTGTGGCCCTTCTCCAGGGAATAGATGGCGGACTCCCGGCCTCTCCAGGGGGTGGTGAAATCCGGCTCCCCGATGGCGAGCGAAATCGCATCGGGCATGCGCTCGACCAACTCGAAGAACTTTCTGATGCCCGAAGGTGGGAGATCGGCGACGCGCTTGGCGACCCGTGAGTGCGAAGTGCTCATGTCAGCATTGCCTGTCAGGGCGTGACGGGGAGACGCTTGTTCTCGGTGCGCTCGACCATGATGTCCCCGTCCACCTTGTAGCGCTTCAGCACAAAGTGGGTGGCGGTGCTGAGCACACTCTCGAGCGGAGCCAGGCGCTCTGCCACGAAGTAGGCCACCTCCCTCATGGTCTTGCCCTGCACCACCACCATCAGGTCATAGGTGCCGGACATGAGGTAGAGGGAGTGCACCTCCGGGAACTCCATGATGCGCGCGGCTATCGCGTCGAATCCCTGGCCGCGCTGGGGGGATACCCGCACCTCGATGAACCCGAAGACGCGCTCGCTGTCGGACTTGTCCCAGTCAACCACCGCGCGATACCGCCTGATGACCTTCTCGGCCTCCAGTTTCGCGATCTGTTTCTTGATGTCTTCCTCGGGGCGACCCAGGCGTTCCGCCAGTTGCGCGGCGGTGAGGCGTCCGTCCTGCTCCAGTGCGAGAAGAATGTCCTCCATCGTTTCCCCTCTGCTATTTGTGTATCGCGATGCCCAACGCGTCCTCGGCCGCTTCCATCACGGGCTCGGCGAGCGAGGGGTGGGCGTGGACCATCTCCCCCACCTGCTCCGCGGTGGCTCCGAGGTGGAGGGCGAGCACCAGTTCGTGCACGAGGTCGCTGGCGTGCGGCCCGATGATGTGGCCGCCGACGATCTTGTGGTCCGCGGCGTCCATCACCAACTTGACCATGCCCTCTCTCTCGCCGTCGGCGATCGCTTTCCCGCAGGCGCGGTAGAAGAACTTGCCCACCTTGGTCTCTATCCCGCGCTCCTGGGCCTGGGCCTCCGTGAGGCCCACCGAGCCGATCTCCGGATGGGTGTAGACACAGGAGGGAATGGTGCGATAGTCCATCTCGGAGTTCCCTCCGGCCGCGTTGGCGACCGCCACCTTCCCCTCCGCGGAGGCGACATGGGCCAGCAGGTAGCCGCCGATGAGGTCGCCGCAGGCGTAGACGCCCTCCACCGAGGTCTCCATGCGGGAGTTGACCTTCACCTGCCGGCGGTCCATCTCGACGCCGATCTCCTGGAGGCCGATGTCCTCGCTGTTCGGCCAGCGCCCGACCGCGGACACCACCAACTGGGACCTGATCTCGCGCTGCTCGTCCCCGCGCGTGAAGCGCACCACCCGCCCCTCGTCGTCGGCCGCCACCTCGGTGACCCGCGAATCGGTGAAGATCTCGATCTTCTTCTTGCGCAGGGCGCGCGCCAACTCGGCCGAGATCTCCTCATCCTCGGTGGGCACGATGCGCGGGAGCATCTCCACGATGGCGACCTTGCAGCCGGCCGCGCTGAATATCTCCGCGAACTCGACGCCGATCACGCCGCCGCCGATGATGGTCATGCTCTCGGGCAGGTGGTCCAGTTCCAGCACCTGGTCGCTGGTGAGTACCGTAGGGGTGTGACAGCCGGGGACGGGCAGAGAGGCGGGAACGGAGCCGGTGGCCACCACCAACTTGTCTCCCCGGACGATCTCTTCCTTGCCCCCGGTATCCACGGACACGGTGCGGGAGTCCACCAGACGCCCGCGGCCCGCGATCACATTTATCCCGTTGTGCTTCATCAAGAATTCGATGCCCTTGACCAACTGATTCACCACCCGCGCCTTCCGCTGAACCACTGCGGGCCAGTTCACCCCCTTGAACTCGCCCTCGATTCCATAGCGGTTGAGGTCGCGCGCGATGCGGGCGACTTCGGCCGATCTGAGCAGGGCCTTGCTGGGGATGCAGCCACGGTTCAAGCACACTCCGCCCAGTCGGTCCTGCTCGATGAGGGTGACCTCGCAATCGAGTTGACGAGCGCGGATGGCGGCTACGTATCCTGCCGGACCCCCTCCGAGGATTACAACATGAGCCACGGCTACTGCCTCCTGTAGAGAATTCCTAGGTCGCCGACTTCTGCTTGGAGCGCTTCTTCAGCAGTGATTCCTCCAGTCGTTGGGCGCGTCGCTTCGCCAGTTCATCATCGGGAAACCGCCGGATGATGTCCTTCCACTCCCTCAGCGCCTCCTCCGCCAGCCCGGCCTTCTCCAGCGCGCTGGGCAACATGTGGAGGTGGGGGATGGGGGCGTCCAGGTCCCTGGCCGCCCGGAACTGTTCGGCCGCCTTCAGGTACTTCCTCCGGGCGAAGTAGAACATGCCGAACTCATGGTGTGCCTTCCAACTCTTCGGGTTGGCCGCAATGCAGTTCTCGTAGGCCGCGATCGCCTCGGCGTCCCGGCCATAGCTCCACAGCATCCAGGCGAGGGAAGTCCCAGCCTCCACGAAGTGCGGATCCACCTCCACCGTCTGGCG
>JALGTT010000071.1 GCA_029821235.1 Candidatus Hebobacteria bacterium
CCCACCTCGTGCCCGTGCTCCGGGCGGCGGCAGGCCGGCCTCGCGCTCCCGATCACCCCCTCCAGATAGACGCCGCCGGCCCCCAGGGCGAGGGTGCGGGCCGCGATCTCGGACACCTGTTCCCGCCAGTAGTCGGTGAGGAAGCACATCGGCACCAGGGGGTGGATCTCTCCGTCCGCGGGCTCCGGGGTGTCGGCCGCTCCGGATTCGATCGCGCTCGCGGCCGCCTCCTCTGAGCGCCAGGCCTCGGAGTGCGGACTGATGCGCCCGCCGTCGAAGCCCAACTGGGTGAGCATTCCCGCCTCCGCGAGTTGTTGCATCGCCTGCGCGAACACTTCCGTTCCCTCGCGCGGCGGGAAGTAGTCCGGGTAGGCTCCCTCCCGCACACATCCGTGCCAGCACCTCCAATCCACCTTCAGGGGAGTGGCCACCAACCGATGCAGGTCGTGCGTCACCGCGCCCACCGCCCGAGGGCCACCCCAGAAGGAGACCCAGAGGCCGTGTCCCTCCACCAGAGGCGGAAGATTGCGCATTCCTCCCCTGCCCCTCGCGCACCACGGCTGCTCGATCGCCCAGGCGCGATACTCCTTCGCGGCATCCACCCAATCGCCGCTCACCAGGCTGACCGCCAGAGGGAACCCCGGCCGCCATACCCCATCGCGGTCCCGCACCGGCCGGGTCATCACCGACATCTGCATCCGGTTGGACCGAGCCATGCTCTTCACCAGAAGCCGCTTGTCCGCCGCCGCGGCGTCCCGGCAACTCAAAGCGAGGGTGGCGTCATCCCCCCAGGAGCAGCACATCAATTGCAGCGAACTCTCGCTGGGATACCTGATCTCCCATCCTTCGTCTCCGCCCGGAGGGAGCAATCCACGCGGCTCGGAGACGAGCACCCCGCCGCCCAGGGGAAGCACCAGTTTTTCCTCCACCCGGAGGTCGGTGGCGCCCAGCGCTCCGAGACAGGGGAACTCGATGGCGGTCACCGTCACGTGGCCGGCAAGCCGGGCCGACAGTTCGCCCAGCACGGTAACGCCCCGCGCCGGCACCAGCCAGTCTGTCACTACCTCCCCGTCCACCGGCTCGGCTCCCACCCGCAGGCCGCTCCACTTCAGCCGCAGCCACAGCGACCCGTCCGCCTCCGGGGTCGCGGTGTGGCTGAACCCGGTGCAACTTCGGCTGGTCACCCATACCGGGGGCCCGCCGCGCGCGCTCAACTGGAGCCGCCACAGAGACCCCTCCGTCACCGCGTCCTCGGCATTGACGAATTCGCTGCGGCTTCTCCGGTCGGAGAGAGAGACGATTGCGCCACCGGCGAGGGCGGAGAAGGCCATGCTGAGAAACGCGTTGGCCACCACCAGCCGCCCGGACTCCTCGCGGAACCCCGCCCGCTGGGCCGGCGCCGTTCCTCCGCGGGTGACGCCGTCTTTGCGCTGGCCGTTGCCACCGGTCATGGCTGTTCCCCGTCCGGTTGCTCCCCCTGCCCCAGAATGCGCCTGACCAGGGCGGAACGCGTCTCCGGGTCCCGGTGGTAATGCTCGTGCAGAAGCGCCAGCATCCGCCTGCTCTGCTCGTCCTCCGGTGTTCCGTACATCACCCGCCGGCCGGTGCCCACGCGGAATCTGTCGACCAAACCCAGGGAGGACAGTTCCTCCAGTGCGGCCGCAATCTCCTCCTCGGGTCTCCGCAGGGTGGGCGCCAGTTTCTCGCTGGTGGTCACCGCGCCGGGCCGCTGGTGCAGATAGAGGAGAATCTCCAACTTGGCCAGGCTGTTGATGGCCGTCCCTAGCAGCAGATCGAGTTCTTCGTCCACGGTTCCTCCGTGCGGTCAGATCTCGATTTCGCGTACGATGGCGGCGGCCGCCGCGCGCGGGTCTCCCGCGCGCGTGATCGGCCTTCCCACCACCAGGTAGTCGGCCCCGGCCTCCACGGCCGCCCGCGGGGTCGAGACGCGCGCTTGGTCATCGCGCGCGGCTCCCTCGGGCCGGATGCCGGGCACCACGGTGAGGAAGTCGTCGCCACAGGCCTGCTTGATCCGGGTGATTTCCGCTGCGGAACACACCACCCCATCCAGCCCCGCCTCCCGGGCCAGCCGAGCCAGCCGCACCACCGCCTCGATCACTTCCCCCTGGATGCCCACCTCTTCGTTCATCACTTGTCGGTCCACACTGGTGAGGATGGTCACCGCGATCACCAGCGGAGGCCGCCCCCCGGCCTCCTCCGCGCCGCGCGCCGCCCCCTCCCTGGCCGCCTGCATCATCGCCAGCCCCCCCAGGGCATGCACGTTGAACATCGTCACCCCCATGCGGGCCGCGGCGGAGGCGGCCCCGGCCACCGTGTTGGGGATGTCGAGGAACTTGCCGTCATAGAACACCCCCGCCCCCAGACGCCGCAGTTCCTCGAGCACCCCGGGGCCGGCGGAGTTGAACAACTCCAGCCCCACCTTGAACATACCCGCCTCATCCGCGATCGCCCGCGCCATCGCCAGCGCGGGTTCGCGATCCGGGTAGTCGAGGGCGACGATGAGGCGATCCTCAGGTCTGCTCACGCAAGCGCTCCCCAGGGTGGTTGATATCGGTACAACCTGGCGCCGCACATGGGGGGAAGGATTCCTCACCCACCGCCATTCTCCTCCGCCGGACCGATCTGTTCCCGGAATCCGGGGGCGGAGATCTTGTGGTCATCGCAGAGGGCGATCACGGTGCTGATGATGCGTGCGGTGTGCGCGTCCACCGCCTCGCCCATCACCGGCTCCAGCGCCGGCCCCGAGATCGGGGTGGTGTCCAGGCTGCGGCGGCTGCCCTCCAGGAGCACCGACCCGCTGCCCAGGTTGACGCGATAGGCGGCCAGGGTCCCCTGCACGATGGCGTGGCGGCAGTCCTCGCTGACATAGACCGTGGTGAGGCCCAGCGCCCGCGCCACATAGCGTACCAGCGCCGCCCGCAGCCGCCTCGTCTCCGCGGAGGTGAACCCCATCTCGCCGGAGGCCGCCCGCGACACCAGCAGGTCGGCATCCCGCAGCGTCTCGCTGAACACCACCGGCGGGACCTCGCCGAGTGGCATCCGCCGCCCGGCCTCGTCCTCGAACCACACCGCGCCGCTGGTCACCGGCCGACCCTCGGTGGCGCTGCCCAGCAGTTTCCCCGCCTCCTCCCCCTCCCCGGCCCACTCCAAGTAGGCGCGCACCCCGCAGGAGTGCCACTCCTTCACCGCCATCCCGCGCTTGGGCGCATATCCCCGCTGCTTCAGCAGGGCGAAGGCCTGTCGGGGGCGGATCCGGTGGCCGGCGAACCTCTCGCAGGCGTCACGCCCCGCCTCTTCCTCGCCCAGCAGATACACCTCCCGGAACACCTGCTTGAACGGCTGCGCGATCCGCTCCCGGATGATGCGCTCCTGCCATTCCTCCAGCCGCCCGTCCCTCGCTAGGTAGACGGGGTGAACCACCTCCACCTCTTCGACCTCGTACAGCCGGGCGGGCGGGAGTGATTCGTTGGGCTCTCCGAGAAATGTCCACAGGACTTCCTCGCCATCCATCCGCAGCACCAACCGGCTCGCCAACGAGCGCACCACCGGGCTGTGGAGGAGAAGGGAGAAATCGCGCCCGGCATAGCGGATGCCGGCCGTCATTCCCTCCTCCATGCGTTGGCGGAAATAGCGCTGTTGCTCCGCCAGGCGCGCCTTCGCCTCGACCACCTCCTGCCAGAAGTGGTGGCGGCGGACGCGGTCGGGCACACCCGCGAGAGGACGGTGGCTGGAGAACACCCGCACCACCACCTCGCCGTCCGCCATCGCCAGCCGAACGCGGTAGCCGGCGATGTCCCACACGCGCGCCCATTTCCCCTCCAGCCCTCCGTCGGCCCACGCCTCCGCCAGGTCCATCCGTCTCTCGAATTCCGCCAGGTCTTGGGCTCCGGCGCGGGCGGCGAGCACCGCGAGGGTCTCCCGGGCGGCATCCCGGAAGGGTCCGGCCGCACCCCGCGCCAGTTCCAGGAGCGTCGGGGCCGAATCCTTGGCGCGCGTCGGCCACAGCGCCAGCGCGCGGACGGCCGCGGGCCGCCGGCGCCTGGCCTCCCTCAGAATCACGCCGAAATGCCGTCCCCGCACCGCATGGACATAGAGCAGATTGTCCATCAGGCGGTTCATCTCGGGGACCAGTTGGGAGCGCAGGAACGACCGGCGTCTCGCATCTTCCCCAAAGCGAGGAAGATAGTCCTGGGGCGGGGTGAGGGAGCACAGTCCGCCCATGGCCTCCACGAACGGCCCGCCGGTCACCCTCGCCCATTCCTTGAGCACGCCCTCCACCCACTCCAAGTCCACGCTTTCCCTGGACTTCGTCCCGGTCAGCCACGACACGGCCGCGGCATGGAGGGGAGATCCAAGCGCGGCGCCCACCGCCTCCGCGAAATCCGGCCTGAGCACCGACAGCGCGCACAGCGTGACCGGGGACAATTCGGCAAGGCGGGCCCTGGTCGCGGGGGAGTCCGGGTCGCAGCCGGAACTCCACCTCACCAGGTAGAGCGGCCACCAGTTGTCGAGCCTCTCCTCCAACATGGAGAGCCCTTGCCACAAGTATCCCTCGCCCGGGAAATCGCGGATCCAGTTCACCGTCTCGAACGAGACCGTTACATCCGGCTGGTGAGAGGCCTCGTATACGGCCTGCCGGTACCACCTGGCGAAGCGGGGGTGGGACCAGATGCCCACGGCCTCGAGCGCACGGCGCAGTTGCGGCCCCTCGCCGGCCGCCGCCTGCAGCCGCCCCACCGCCACCGCCTCGCGAAAATCGCTCCAGGAGAGCCATCCTCCGAGGAGACAGCGAACGAACGCCAGCCAGGAGATGCTCCTGGCGTCTGGATTATCCTCTTCTTGCCAATGGGTGAGTGCGTGACGCCAGGTGCTCCGCACATCCGCGGTATCGGTGCCCGCGTGTGCCAGCAGCAGCCAGAACCGGGAATCTTCTCTCGTCATCGAGTGGTACAGCGCCTCCCCCAGCGCCTCGGTATCCCTCAACGGCCGCGTGCCCACCAGCGCGCAGGCGACGGCGATTCTCTCGCCGCCGTCTCCGGCCATGGCCGCCTCGGAGGCCGCCGCGGCCGCCCGCTCCACCCAACCCGGAGTGGTTTCGTCCAGGCGCTTCGCGGACCGACGCAACTTGGCCCTGGGGCCGGTTACGCCCAACGCGGCCCAGGCGAGTTCCGGCAGGCCCGCGCGCTGGCGAAGGTGGAGCCCGCCGCGCCACGTGCGCCAGATCGCGGCGAACATGGCCTGGACGGCATCCTCGTCCATCCTCTGCGCGGAAGCGCTCTCCCCGGTCAGTGATCTGGTAGCCGCTCTCACGGATGCAATCCCGTTGTCTCCAGATTGCCGTCAGAGTCCCCTCGTTCCCTCACACGTGGAATCGGGGGGCGCGCGGTTGCGCGGGCTCCCCCTTCGCACGGCGCGGGAGGAATCACATGCGCTCCGGCGCCGACACCCCCAGGAGGCGCAGGACGATGCCCAACGCCACCCTGGCCGCCATCACCATCGCCAAGCGGGCAGAGGTGAGGGCGGGATCGTCCCCCAGCACCCGGCAGTTGGTGTAGAACACGTGGAACACGGAGGCCAACTCCCGGGCGTACCTGGTCATGCGATGGGGCTCGTACCGCGCCGCCGCCTGGGAGATCTCCTCGGGCAATTCGGCCAGTTTGCGCATCAGTTCGAGTTCGTCGGGCTCGCCCAGCAGGTCGAGGTCCACGCATGCGCGTACTGCACGTAGTACACCGGATTGTCGGCGGCCTGCTTCTTCGCCAACTCCAGGTCGAAATCGAGGTGGCTCTCCATGGACTGCATGAGGAAGAAGAACCGGGCCGCGTCCTTGCCCACATCGTCCACCAGGCCGGAGAGGGGCACGATATCCCCGGCCCGCTTGGACATGCGCACCATCTCGGAGCCGCGGAAGAGGCGCACGATCTGGTGGATGAGGATGTCGAACCGCTCGGGGTCGTAGCCGAGCGCGCGCACGCCGGCCTTCAGCCGGGTGACGTGTCCGTGGTGGTCCGGGCCCCAGATATCCACCAGGCGGTCGAAGCCCCGGTCGAACTTGTTCTTATGGTAGGCGATGTCCGCCGCCAGGTAACTGGGACGTCCGTCCCGGCGCACCAGCACGTGGTCCTGCTCGTCGCCGAAGTCGGTGGCCCGCAGCCACAGCGCGCCCTCCGATTCGTAGGTGTGTCCCCCGGCCTTCATCGCCTCCATGGTCGCCTCGACCTCGCGCTTCTCGTAGAGCGAACTCTCCAGGAACCAGGTGTCGAACTCGACCCCGAAGGCGCGCATGTCCCGGCGATGGCTGTCCACGATCCGCTCCAGGGAGTACCTGGTCAATTCGCTCAGGCGCTCCTCGGGCTTCATGTCGAGATACCGATCCCCTTGTTCTTTCACCAACTCCTCGGCCATCTCGACCACGTAGTCACCCTGGTAGCCGTCCTCCGGGATGGAGGCCTCCCGTCCGAAGTGCTGGAGGTAGCGGGCCTCCAGGGTCTCGGCGAACCGCCTCACCTGGGTGCTGTTGGTGGCGTCGTTCACATAGTACTCGCGCGACACCGCCCAGCCGGTGTGGGCGAGGAGATTGGCGAGCGTGTCGCCGATGGCCGCCGCGCGGCCCTGTACCACGGCGAGCGGGCCGGTCGGGTTGGCGCTCACGAACTCCAGCAGCAGGCGTCGGCCGCCGCCCGCGTCGCTGCGGCCGTAGTCGTCACCCTCGCTGAGCACCTGCCTGACCACGCCCCTGAGCCATTTCGGGCTGAGGGTGAAGTTGATGAACCCCGCGCCGGCCACCTCCACCCGCTGGATGACGTCATCCGGCAGGTCGAGGCGCGCGATGATCGCCTCCGCCACCGCGCGGGGGTTGCGGTTGGTGGCGCTCGCGATCACCATCGGCAAATTGGTGGAGATATCCCCCCACCGCCGGTCCCGCGGTGGACGCAGCTCCACCTCCACCATCAGGTCCTCCGGCAACTCGCCGGCCTGCCGAGCGGCCGAGAGTGCTTCGGTAAGCGCTTGTCTCAGCAGTTCTCTTGCCATCACGTATCTGTTGCACTCACTTCGTCAGATGTTGCGAGACGAACCCGAATACCACGGGCGCATAGTCCACGATCAGCGTCGTCAGGAAGAACCCGGAGATCACCTGCACGAACCCCGCGTTCCACACCCGCTGCCAGAAGTTCGCGCGCGCCCCGGGATGGCGGCGAATCTCCTCCAGCAACCGCCTTCCGACCTCGACCCCGCGCGCCAACTGCCGATCCGACGGCGGCCGCGTGGTCACCCATCGTTGGAGCCCGGCCCCCAGGCGCCGCCAGGTCAGCAGCACGATGAGCACCAGCGCGAACAGCACCATTATCTGGACATCCTGATTCGCCTGGTTCAGCGTGTTCAGAAACTGCCCGGCGATCACAAGCAGGATCATCAGGGCCATCAGGTTGGTGCCGCAGCGCGGGTGAACCCGCGGCATGGCCCTCACTTTCTCCAGGCTCAGGTCCTCCCCTTCTTCGATGGCGTGCACCACCATGTGCTCGGCGGCGTGAATGGCGGCCAGGGGCGACAACCGCAGCAGCAGCAGGAACAGCAGCATGTGCACCGCGGATACCACCGCCGCCGCCACCATCCCCACTTCGTCGCTGGGCGGCGGCCCCTGGGAGCCGGCCAGCCTGTCCAGGAGCCAGCCGACGCCGTACAAGGCGCCCCCGGCCAGCAGGTTGATCACCATCAGCGCGGCCCCGGTGGCGGCCAGTCCCAGGTTGCCGGCCCCGGCGCGCACCGCACCGGTGGTCAGGTAGACGCCCAGCGGTGTCGCGAGACCGGCCACCGGCGGAACCAGGGGTTCCCCGGCCAGCGCCGCCAGCGCGTCTCTGGCCAGAATCATCCCCAGGTAGCGGCCTTCCGCGGTGAGCACGGGAAGCGGCTCTCCGCCCGCCTCCTGGAGCAGGAGCCGCAACTCGTCCATGGTCTGATGAGAGAAGGCGACCACCGGCGCGGGAGTCACCACCTCGGCCACCGGCACCTCCGCAGCCGCGCCCGGGGGCAGAACGGCGATGGCGCGCGCGATGTCGCCCTCCCGCACCACCCCCACCAGGCGGGCGCCCTCGGCGACGGGAAGCATGGGCAGATCGCGCGCCCTCAGCCAGCGAATCGCCTTCGCCAGCGAATCGTCCGGCGACAGGGCGGGCGTTCTCCGCACTATCTCGTGAAGGTCGCCGATTCTCACGTAACTCTCACCAAAGGTTTTCGGCCGCGTCTCCGGGTTGATATCATCTCGCCGTCTATGCTATCATAATCACGAAGCAAGTTCGACCGACATCCTTCCCACGGGAGTTCCCAATGGCGCGACGCTGTGATATTTGTGGAAAAGGCCCCCGCACGGGCTATAACGTGAGCCATTCGCATGTGCGCACCAAGCGCCGGTGGCTCCCGAACCTCCAGACCGTCCGGGTGCTGAAGGGGCGCACGCCCGTCACCATGCGGGTTTGCACCAAGTGCCTGAAGGCGGGCAAGGTGGTGCGCGCGGTCTAGCGTCCGCCCTGCCTATTCGCCTCCCGGCTCCCCTTCTCCCTGGCTTCGGCCTCCCGCTCCTGCACGTAGGCCCACAGGCGGGACACCTCTTCTTCGCTCAACCTCCGCCACTGCCCGGGCGTCAGTCCGCCCAGGGTGAGCGGCCCCACGCGCACCCGTCTCAGCCGCGCCACCGGATGCCCCACCGCCTTCAGCAGCCTCTTCACCTCACGCTTGCGCCCGGAGTGGAGGGTCAACTCCACGCGCGCGCCCTCCTTCCCACGCCCCAACAGTCTCACCCGCACCGCCCTGCTCGGCCCATCGGAGAGCATCACTCCCCGTCGCAGACGCTCCAGCGCGCTCCGGTCGGGTACGCCTTTCACCTCCGCCTGGTATACCTTGTCCACCTGGTAGCGCGGGTGGGTGAGGCGATAGGTGAGGTCTCCATCGTTGGTGAGCAGCAGCAGCCCCTCCGTGTCCCCATCCAGCCGCCCCACCGGATACAGCCTCGCCTTCACCCCCTTCACCAGTCCCACCACCGTTTCTCGGCCGCGGTCATCGGTTACCGCGGACAGCGGCCCCCGCGGCTTGTTGAGAAGAATGTAGACGGGAGGCTCCACCGCGATGGGCTTGCCGTCCACCTCGATCCGCGCGCGGGCAGGGTCGGCCTTTGCGCCCACATTGGTGACCACCTCGCCGTCGACGCGCACCCGGCCGGCCCGGATCAACTCCTCACACTTGCGGCGGGAGGCGACGCCGGCGGCGGCGATTAGCCTTGATAATCTTTGCACTGGTCCTCACCATCACCGCCATCGCGGCCAGCCCCAGCGCCGCGCGCCATCCCCACCACCAGGCGATCACCAACCGCGACACGGGCACCGCCTCGGCAGCCGTCAACGGAAAGGCCGCCAGCACCGTCTCCCCCGATACCAGCCGCGCCTCTCCCACCACCGCCCCCTTTTTCACCGGGGCTTCGAGTTCGTTGGTGGTCACCTCCAGCCTCGCATCATTGCTGAGACCGGGACCGGTGACGGCCGCCAGCGTCCCCCCGCACACCGCCCCCACCCGGCCCTTTCGTCCCCGCTTCACGCGCACCTGGTCCAATACATCCCCCTTCTCCGCGTACACCTTCCGGTCGAAGGTGGTGAAGCCCCAATCCAGCAGGGCGAGCGCGTCACCATACCGATCCGGGCTGTCCAATACCACGGCCACCAGTTGCCAGCCGTTCCTGGTGGCGGAGGCGACCACACACGGCCCGGCCGCCGCCACATAGCCCGTCTTCACCCCGTCCACATAGTCGGATCGCCACAGTAGTTTGTTGTGGTTGCGCACCCTCTCCTCACCCACGGTAT
Source organism: Candidatus Hebobacteria bacterium (assembly GCA_029821235.1). Lineage (GTDB taxonomy): Bacteria > Armatimonadota > Hebobacteria > Hebobacterales > Hebobacteraceae > S016-27. The sequence goes on from JALGTT010000071.1 coordinate 9,870, forward strand.
ACGGCCGGAACACCTCCGCCGCCTTCCGGCCCACCAGTTCTCGAAAGAGGTCGTGCTTGAGCGCCTCTCTGGTGATGAGCGCCAGATCGTAGGCCGAGGAGAAGTGGTCCGGCTCGTGCAGGCCATGCGGGTTGACGAAGTGGGTGTTCCCCGCGCCCAGTTCGCGCGCCCGGGCGTTCATCGTGTCCGCGAACGCCTCCACGCTGCCGCCCACGTGCTCCGCGATCGCCACCGCCGCGTCGTTCGCCGACTTCAGCAGCAGCGCGGTGAGCAGGTCCTTCATCCTCACCCGCTCCCCGGGCTTGAGGTCGAGGATGGAGGGTTCGACGCGGGGCGCGTTCTCGCTCACCGTAACCCACTCGTCCGGGGGGCACGACTCCAGGGCCACCAGCGCGGTCATGATCTTCGTGGTGCTGGCCACGGGGCGCTGCTGGTGGGGAGACTTGCCGTAGAGCATCACGCCGGTGGCCGCGTCCATCAGCACGGCCGACTTCGCCTCCAGCGCGGGCCGCGCCGCCTGCGCGGCGCCGGCCGCCGCGAGCAGCAGACATACGGCGAGCACCACCCACCGCGGCCCCGAAGGGAGCCGCCGGATGGATGCTGCACCATCTGCCGCGTGAGCATCCCGCCGGGTTGTTGCGATAAGGTCAGTCAGCCTCCGCGGATGAGGCATCTGCTTTGTCTTCCTCGTCATCCTCCGCCCCACCCGCCTCCGTCTCCTTGGTCGGCTCCACCACCTGGGGCACCTCCACCGGGATGGATTCCAGCCGCGGCAGGTCCTCGATGGAGTTGAGGCCGAACTGCCCCAGGAACTGCTCCGTGGTGCGATAGAGCACCGGCCGCCCCGGGGCATCCTTGCGGCCGGCCTCCCGGATCAACTCGTACTGGAGCAGGGTGTCCACCGCGGAATCGGAGTTGACCCCGCGGATGGACTCGATCTCCGGGCGGGTGACCGGCTGGCGGTAGGCGATGATGGCCAGCGTCTCCAGGGAGGCGCGGGTGAGCCGGAACCGCTCCGGCTTGTGCAGTTTCGCCACCTGGGGACCGTACTCCGGCCGGGTCCCCATCTGGTAGCCTCCGGCGATGCGGGTGACTTGCAGGCCGCGGTCGGCACACTCGTCGGCGAGGCGCTGGGCGAGCGCCTCCGCCTCCTTGGGGGTGACCTCCAGGATCTCCGCCAGTTCCTCCGGCGGCAGCGGATCGGCGGCCATGAAGAGCACGGCCTCCAGAGCCCGCAGCTTGCCGCGATCCTCAGGTTCTGCAGAGGGTGTCGTCTGTGACTCCTGCGTCGAGTCTCCGTCTGGTCCCGATTCCTGCTGACTCATGCTTCCTCAGGCTGCTCCGGCGCCTCCACCCAGATCTCCCCGAACAGTCCCTCCTGCACCACCCGTATCCGCCTCAGCCGGATCAACTCCAGGATCGCCAGGAAGGTGACGATCACCTCCATCACCGTTACGTCGTCCTTGAACAGGTCCGCGAACCGGAGCCTCTCCTTCGCCCATTTCACCTTGGAGGCGACGGCCGCCATCTTCTGGGGCACGGTGAAGCGGGGCCTCACGATCTCGTTCTGCGGCGGCTTCTCCTTGACCCGGTTGAGCACATTCTGGAAGGCCGCCCACAGGTCGAAGGCCGAGACGTCGCTCAACTCCAACTTGCGCTCCCGCGGCTGGGCCTCGCCGTTCCCGTTGGCGAGGGCGGCGCGGAAGAACACCCACCGCTGCATCTCCGCCCGCGCGCGCAGCTCCTCGGCCACGGTGCGGTATCGCTTGTACTCCATCAAGCGCTCCAGCAGCATGGCGCGCGGATCGCCGACCTCTTCTTCCTCCTCCTGCTCCGCGGGCGGGGCCGGGAGCAGCCGCGCGCTCTTTATCTCCATCAGTTGCGCGGTCATCACCATGAACTCACCCACCTGCTCGATGTCCCGCTCGCTGAGGCCGTCGAGGTAGGCCAGGTAGTCCGCGGTGATGGCGCGGAGGGCGAACGCGAAGATGTCTATCTCGTCGTGTTGGACCAGGTAGATGAGGAGATCTATGGGGCCGGCGAAGACCGGAGTGGTGACCCGATGGCCGGTGAACACCCGGTCCTGGGGCGCCCCTTCCGGAACGGTGGCCTTGTGCGCTACAACCATTACCGCCTCCACTGCCGCGATGTGTGCTGCGTGTCTTGCTGTGGCGCCGGGGACGATCCGCACACCGCCCTCGGGCCTCCATCCTCCCCTGCCTCGCCCCGCCACCACACCGACTCAGGCTAAGAATGCCTCATTCCCGCCCCATTGTCCACCAACATCCCTCACCTGAGTTTCATCGCCTGCCAGACCATTTCCATGGTCTCTTCTGTTTTCGCCCTTGCCCGCCGCGCCCCCTCGGCGAGGATGTCGTCCACCTGCTTTGGATT
>JALGTT010000072.1 GCA_029821235.1 Candidatus Hebobacteria bacterium
CAGAACCCGAACCGGCGCCGCTGCCCGCCATCGTGGCCGAGGTGAAGGTGGTGGGCAACCAGCGGGTGCCGACGGAGGAGATTGAGGGGGTCATCTCCAGCAAGGTGGGCTCTCCCTACTCCGCCGACAAGGTCAAGCGGGACCGGGAGAAGGTGGTCGCCCTCGGATGGTTCCAGACGGTGGCGGTGGACGAAGAGAGTGTGGAGACGGGGATCCGCCTCACCTTCCGGGTGGTGGAGAACCCGGTGGTGACGGAGATCCGCATCGAGGGCAACCGCGAGCTCACCGCCGACGAGATCCTCGCCCTGATGAAGACCAAGCCGGGAGAGGTGTTCAACTGGCCCCGCTGGCGCGAGGACGGGGCCGCGGTGGAGAAGGAGTACCGCAAGCGCGGGTTCGTGCTCGCCACCGTCCTGCCCCCCAAGATGACGGACGACGGGGTGCTCTCCGTGAGCATTGCGGAGGGGGTGGTCGAGGCGATCAAGATCACCGGCAACACCCACACCAAAGAGTACGTGATCCGGCGCTACATCCGCACCAAGCCGGGGGAGACCTACAACGAGAAGAAGGTGGCGGCCGACGTGCAGCGGCTGAACAACCTCGGCTACTTCGAGACGGTCCGCCGCTACGCGGAGGCCGGAGAGGCCGGCAAGGTGGTGGTGGTGATCACCGTGGTGGAGAAGCGCTACACGGGGGGCGCCTCCTTCGGCGGGATGTACGGGTCGGACTACGGGATGGTGGCCTTCGTGGACGTCACCAAGACCAACCTCTGGGGCACCGGGCAGATGGTCGCGGTGAAGGGCGAGTTCGGCGGACGGAAGACCTATGAGATCGCCTATCGTCACCCGTGGGTCATGACCCCCGAGACGCGGCTCAGCCTGGGCCTGTATGACCGGCGCATCGTGAGAGAGGCGTTCGTCAACCCCGAGGAGGGGGAAACGCAGAGCATCCTCTACGACGAGCGTCGCTCGGGCGGGAACATGACCCTGGGGCGCCCGGTCTCCGACCGCACTACCATCTACCTCAGCTTCCGGTCCGACAACGTCTCCATCTCCGATGTGAACGCGGAGGAAGAGGAGTATCTGTCCAGCGCGGCCTTCCAGCCGCGCAAGGTGCGCAGCATCACCCTGGCCGGGGTGACGGACACCAGGGACAACCGATTCGACCCCAGGAGGGGAGGCTATCAATCCCTTTCGGCCGAGTTCGCCGGCGCCTTCGGCGGCGCGGAGTTCAACAAGTACTCCCTGGACCTGCGCCGCTACATCTCGGTGAGCAGGAGGAACGTGCTCGCGGTGCGGCTGCTGGCGGGCACGGTGACCGGAGATGCCCCCTATCTCGAGCAGTTCCTGGTCGGCGGCGCGGAATCGCTGCGGGGATACCGCCTGGACCGGTTCGCCGGTTCGCACATGGCGATCGTGAACTGCGAGTACCGGTTTCCTCTCACCAAGAACCTGTTGGGCGTGGTGTTCGTGGATGCCGGCGACGCCTGGGGCGGAGACATCTCCGCCGATCCCTTCATCCAGGGGGACACGGAGTTCAGCGTCCACACCGGATATGGGGCGGGGATTCGCGTGAAGACTCCGATCGGCCCTCTGCGGCTGGACCTGGGCTTCAGCGAGGATGGAACCGAGACGCACTTCGGCGTATCCCATATGTTCTGATCGCGGAGGTGCCGAGGGCGCTTCGTGCGAGGGAAAAGAGAGGAGTTAGAGGATGAAAAGAGCGGCATTGGTTTTTGTCATGTTGGCGGCGGCCGCCATGTTGGCGGCGGGCCTGGCGCAGGCGGCCGCGCCCGAGTCTCCCGTGCTGGCCTACGTGGACATGGACAAGTTGGCCGCGGGTTATGTGGGAATGCAGGACCTCAACCAGCAGTTCCAGCAGTTCCGCGCAGAGAGGGACGCGGACCTGGAGCGCAAGCACAAGGCGCGTCTGCTCGACGACGAGGAGCAGCGGGAGTTCCTGGACCTGGCGACGGTGGCCGCGCCCACCGAGCAGCGGGACAAGCGCCTGAAGGAACTGGAGGACCTGTCCAACCAGCGGGAGCGGAGGCTTTTCACCCTGCGGGAGAAGAAGGACCGTTCGGCGGAAGAGGAAGCCGAGTTTCAGCAACTCAACAGCATCTATGAGAAGCGCATGAGCGAACTGGCCCAGTTGCAGCGCGAGCGGGACGAGGCGGTTACCGCCAAATATGCGGAACTCTCGAAGGTCATCACCGACAGTGTGGACGCGGCGGTGAAGGCGGTGGCCGAGGAGCAGAAGCTTGGCATGGTGTTCCGCAAGGAAGTCGTGTTGTGGGGGGGCGTGGACATCACCGACGACGTGCTGGCCAAACTGAACGCCCCGGCCCCGGCCGCGAAAGAGAGCGAGTAGGGCGGCTGCGCCCTGCCGCGAGTCCCTCCCGGCCCGCGGGCGCGGGGGCCGGGGAGGAGGATGTGCATGACTCTGGGGGAACTGGCTGAAGCCCTGGGCGCCGAACTGAAGGGCGGAGATCCGAGCGCGGAGGTGCTCGGCATCGCCGGCCTGGAGGAAGTGGGGCCGGGCCAGATATCCTACGTGCAGGACGCGCGGCTGCTCCGGCGGGGAGAGGCCACTCCCGCGCTGGCGTTGATCGCGCCGGAGGACTGCGCCTCAGAGATCAAACCACTGCTTTCCACCGCCGATCCCCGGCTCGCCTTCGCGCACGCGCTGCGAATACTGGTGCCGGCCGGGCCTCCGCTCCAGGGTGTGCATCCCACCGCGGTGATCGGAGAAGACGTCGCGCTGGGCGAAGGCGCGGCGGTGGGAGCGCATGCGGTGGTGGGCGACGGCGCGCGCCTGGGCGCGCGCGTGCAGATCCATCCCCTGGCCATCGTCGGCCGGGGCGCGCAGATCGGCGACGACTCCATCATCCATCCCCACGTCACCCTGTACGAAGGAGTGCGGCTGGGTGCGCGGGTGATCGTGCATGCCGGCAGCGTGGTGGGCAGCGCGGGCTTCGGGTATGTGGAGGACGGGGAGAAGTTGCTGCACATCCCCCACGTCGGCACCGTCGTCATCGAGGACGAGGTGGAGATCGGCGCCGGGGTGACCATTGACCGGGCCACCACCGGGGCCACCGTGATCGGGCGGGGCACCAAGATAGACAACCTCGTGCACGTCGCCCACAATGTGAAGATCGGGCGCAACTGCGTGGTCGCGGGCCAGACGGGCTTCTCCGGGAGCGTCACCTTGGGCGACGGCGTGGTACTCGCCGGGCAGACCGGGGTGGCCGACCACGTGACCGTCGGGCGCGGGGCCAAGGCGGGCGCGCGGGCGGCGATCACGAGGGACATCCCGGACGGCGTCACCGTGCTGGGCAATCCCGCGCGGCCCCTGGGGGAGCAACTTCGCATCGAGGCCGCTCTGGGGAAACTGCCCGAACTGCGGCGCGAGATGCGCAAGCTGGCCGCGCGGATCGCCGCGCTGGAGCGCGCGCGGGGTGGGAAGCGGGACTGACCCATCGGTCAAGGGGAGGAGAGCAGGCCGGCGTACTGCACGTTTCCGTACCACCCCACCCTCGCCACCGCCCAGGCGGTCTCCAGCGCGCCGAGAGGAAACCGGAAGCCCGCGCGCGAGTTCGCCTCCACCCGGAACCAGCGGATGGGGGAGAAACCGCGCGACAGCGCCTCCCGCCAGGTCTCAGGCGGCAGGATGAGTTGGATATCCCCCTCCACGTAGTCGGGATTGGGGTTCTCTACGGTTACCACACAGTCCCCGTCTTCCTCCCGCGTCAGGGACACCGAGAGGGGGAGGATCTCGCCCACGGGAAGCACGTCCTGCACGGCTCCCCAGTCCGTCCTGGTGACCGCGCGCACGAAACAGGGAGAGGCGTCCGCGGGCACGATCACCATGATCTCGTAGACCGCCTCCGAGCCGGCCGAAATGCGATAGGGGACCTGGCGGGGGATGAGCGTCCACTCTGCGGGGGCCTTCACCTCCACCGTGCCGCTGACCTGCCGGTCCGAGTCATTGCTCAAACCCAGCCCGAACCGGGTGTTCTTGCCGAGCGGCAGTTCGCCCTGCATCCACAGGGTGAGGGGGTTGCCGGACACCGGGGCCGCGCCCGCGTTGTGCTCCCAGAAGCGGGAGAAGAACGTCCGCTCCGGCTCCGCCGGCGGATCCAGCGATTCCGCGCCCGGGGAGGCGTCGGCCGGCGGCGGGAGACGAAGCCCCACGGTTACTATCTCGTTCCCGCCCGCCTCTATCACCGCCGATGGTTCCTCGACGCGGCCGCGCAGCAGGCCCCGGCGCGGCCGGGTGATGGGCAGGTCCTGCTCCCGCTCCTCCCGGGGATCGGACCGCCAGGCCGCCTCCGGCACCACCCCGAACTCCAGGGCCGCGGTGCATGGCTTTCCATGGGATTCGTACATGCGCAGAATGATCTCCCGCCCTCCTCCGCCGGCCTCGGCCGAGGTGAGTGAGCGCGGTTTGACGGCGGTCACCACCAATCCGGGATGGTCGAGGGAGCAGAGGCCGAGGTCGGCGGGCAGAGCACCCTCTTGGAGAGCGGTCTGCATTCCGACCAGCGGGTGGGAGAACTCCCACGAGGCCCGTTCCACCGCGCCCTCCCGCCAGTCCCCGTCGTGAATGGCGAGCGCGTGCCGCCACTCCCGGCCCGCCTCCCTTGCCACCGTCGCGGCGCCCTGTTCCGCGGGAGGCTTCAGCAGCAGCCGCACCGCGCCCTGCTCATCCACCGTCACCGCCACCGGGCCGGCCCCGAGGAGGGCCGCTCCGCCGGTCCAGGCATCCTCCTCGGACCGCTCCAGGAAGAAATCGTGGCTCTCGGGAATTTCCAGGCGGTCCTCCCGCACCGCCCGCGCGAGCGCGTCGGCCAACGCCGCTACGCCCCCCGGTCCCGCGCGGTCGGCGAGCAGAGTGGGAATTCCCGCCGCCGGGTCCCGATGCCCGCCGCTGGGAACCAGCACCGCCGCCCACTCGTGCTCGGAGAGCGCGCTCTCCAGACAGGCGGCCGCGGGCGGGTGTCTCTCCAGCAGCCGCCTCGAGTAGGTGTTGTCCCGGCCGAGGCTGATGCGCAGAGCGTGTGAATCCAGATGGGAATCGAGGTCCTCCGTGTCGTCGAGGGCGGTGCAAGGGATGCCCCGGCTGAGGAGGGCTTTCTCCAGCGCGCGCAGCGCGGCGCGCTGCTTGACAGCGCCTGCGCTGATGATGGCGCACGGACCCAGGGGCACCGCGCCGTCGTCCCCGCCCTTCCGTCTCACGAACAGGGAGGGGCTCCGCCCCAGGTCCACCCAGTCCCGCGCCAGCCAGCATCCAACCCCGCCGTCTGCCGACTTCAGCCGCGCGTTGTGCGCCTTCCTGAGGATTGCGCCGAAGGGCGCGCTGCACACCGCGGTCCCCGCCGGGAGGGCGAGCGGCAGCCGCAGCGCGAGACCTTCACCGCCTCCGGCGGTCCCCCGCACCGCGGTCAGCAGTTCCACGCGCCGCCCGCCGCTCCAGAGGGTTACCTGCTGCTCCACCTCGCGGCCGTCCGCGAGGGTACGGCGGATGCGGAGCACCTTGGTGACCGGCCCCTCCCAGACCGCCAGCCGCGCCGGAGCGGCCTCGGCGGCGGCGTTTCCTTCGCCGCCCAGCGCCACCACCTCCGCGCCCGGTCCGCGCCCGGAGACGAGCAGATCGCGGCCGGACGACTTCTCCCGCAGGGCGGTGAGACCCCCTGCGGCGGCCTCCGCGGTGATGGAGACGAGTTCATTCTCTATCGTCGCCGAGTCCGTCTCCGCGGGCTCGCACACGGGCGGCAGGGAACGCGCCGGCCGCAGATACCAGGTGCGCCAGCCGAGGGAGGGGACCTCCGAGGCGACGAATCGCAGGCGCACCCTACGCGCACCCTCACCGCCCTCCGGGCTCGGGGGGCTCGCGCATTCCACGGGAACGGCGCGGCCGTGGTCATCCACCAGTTCGAATCCGGAAGCGAGCGATTCGTCCAGTTCGACCGTCACCTCGCACAGGTCGGTGCGCGGCCAGGCGGCGGTGTTGACTACCACCACGGCCGCCCCCTGGCGGGGCGCGCCGCGGCCGCGGCGGGTGTCCAGGCGGGACGCGAGGTAGTCGCCGGCCCGCCCCGCAACGTCGCGGGCCAGCGCCGCCGCCTCCTGGTGACAGGCGAGCAGGTCCAGGCGCCAGGTGCCGCCGGTGCTGCGGGCATGTCCCTGCGCGTACAGGGTCTGTTCCCAGGCCCTTGCCAGGGCCTGCAGTCCTCCGCGCGCGCCCCCGGCATGGGCCAGGCTGGTGAGCCGTTCCGCGTGGAGAATCGCATCCTCGGCCAGCCGGGCGGCCTGGCTCAACTCCCAGGAGAGGGCGGTGAGTTCCGCGAGCCCGCCTGGATCGCGCCCCAGGCAGGGCAAGGAGGCGCGCAACAGGTGGGCCTCCGGGGCCGCCGTGCTCAAGTACCGCCCGGGGGTGCCGAGCCCAACCGCGGGGGTGAGTT
>JALGTT010000073.1 GCA_029821235.1 Candidatus Hebobacteria bacterium
GCTCCAGGTCGTTGCGCGCCTCGCGGTAGGCCATCGCCAGGTTGCGGAACAGCACAGGGGAGTCCTCGATGCGGCTGGCGGCCTGCTCCCAGACGACGAGCGCCTCCTCCCGCCGGGTCTGAGAGTAGAGAAGATTGCCGAGGTGGTAGGCGGCATATCCGTCGTCCGGGTCCTCCGCGAGGGCATCCTTCAGGATGGTCTCCAGTTCCCAGTGGTGGGCGAACACGTAGTCATGGGAAAGGCGGGAGGCGCGGCGCCGGGCGGAACGCGCCTCCTCCTCTCGGCCCAGGCGGCGCAGCCAGTAGGCGAGGGCGTAGTGGATCAGGGGGTCCTGTTTCACCTCGGGGACGGACTTCCGCGCTCGCTCCAAGAGGCACACCGCGTCCGCCTGCAGACCGGCCCCGGCGTAATCGAAGGCCAACTCCAGCCAGGGGTCGGCGCCGGGAAGCAGCAGGTCGCACAATTCGCGGAACCGCCTGCCCGCCACCCGCGGCCTTTCCTGGGCCAGCGCGCAGAGATGTTCCTCGGCGCGTACGAGCCGGTCGTACGGGGCAAGGTCCAGCACCGCCTGGATCGCCTGCTCGGCCCTGTCAACCAGGCACTGGGCGCGCAACACGGCGGAGCGCAGGGCCCAGGCCTTCACGTCATTGGAGCCGGAGGTGAGGCTGAGCGAGAGGGTCTGCGCCGCGGCGGCGAAATCCCCGCGCCGCGCCAGGGTGAGGCCGGCCTCGAGGAGCGCGGCATGTGCGTATCCGGGATCCTGGGCGGCGCGGCGCAGCTCGAATTCGGCCTGTTCCTCATCTCCCGCGCGGGCGAGGGCGAGGCCCAGGTAGTAAGCGGCCTCCGCATTTTCGGGGGCCAGTTCGACGGCCGCGGTGAGCCGCGGGAGCGCCTGCTCCGGGTGCATTTCGATCGCCAGCCGGCCCAGCGCCACCGCGGCATCCACACAGGCTGGATCCTGGGAGAGCACCCTTTCGTAGAGCGCCCAGGCATCCTCCCTCCTGCCCCTCTGCTCGGCCCGGAGGGCATCGCGGAGCAGTTCGCCGAGGGTGGGCTCGGCGGTCTCCCGGCGCTGGTGGCGCTGGGAGAGCCTGATGATGCGGGGCTGCTGGTTTTCCGTATAGCGGATGACCTCTCTGCCGCCGCAGTCCAGGACGGTCACGGTCAAGGGGCCCTCCGCCCCCGCGGGGAGGGGCACCGACTTGCGGAGGGGCTGGTCGGGGGAGAGGGACATGCGCTCCTCGTGCACGATTCGGTCGCCGACCGAGAGGCGCACCAGGGACTCCGGCATGGGGTGGGTCACCAGTACGCCGAAGTCGGCCTGCTTACCCTTCTTGGTGACCCGCACCGCGGCCTCCGCGTTGGCCCACGAGAATCCTCCGGTTCCCTTCACCGCGTACCAGTACTCCGTCCACTGATAGGTGTGGTGGGGCGGGAACATGCGCCATACGTCCTGGTCCACGAAGCGGCCGCTCTGGAGTTCGCAATAGGGTCCGTCCTCGTCGCTGAGAGCGCTCGCCCATATCTTCCCGTGGTCGGAGGTGCCCCAGGTGAAAAACTTCTTTCCGAAAGCATCGTGCACGTCGGCGATGTGCGCGACTCCGAAGTCCAGGCCCTCGTAATAGGTGCCGAAGAAGTCCTCCAGGCTGTCCTGCGCAAACACGTCGCCCTGGTAGTCGTGGGCCGTGTATCGGTCCAGATGCCGGCCCTGGTGTACGGGCCAGTCGAGGATATCGCTCCAGATTCGCACCTTGCTCGCGGGGTAGATGAGACGCATGTCGTCGCGCGCGGGCACGGCCGCGTTGGCCCAGAAGTAGTAGGGATGGGAGATGGCCTGGCGATTGGTGAGGCGGATCTCCGTCTCCACCAGGGCCGACTCCGGGCGCAGCCGGATTCCCACCGCCCAGGCCATGCGGTGGATGCGCTCGATCTCTCCCACCCACACGGTGACGGCCCCGTCGTCCTCCTCCACGAGGCAGCTGTCCACGGGTGAGACAGTGGAAACGCTGTGGCCGCGGGGGAAGTTGAACTCGATGCCCCCGCTGACCCACGCGCCCCGAAGTGCGATCAGGCCGGGCTTCACCACCTGGTTGCGATAGAAGATATCGCGGCCGGTGGGTTTGTCCACGGCCGAATAGAGCCTTCCTCCCAACTCGGGCAGCACGGTCAACTGGAGGAACTCGTTTTCCAGCACTATCGCCCGGTACTCGACCGGATGGGGCTCCTCGCCCAGGTCGTCCATCAACGAGTAGGGATAGATCTCCCAATGCGCCCTTCTCTGGAATGGGGGGTTGGGGTCTTCCGGTCCCCACCGGTAGGTGAGAAGGGTGATCGGCTGCACGCGCGCTTCGACAGACACCAAGAGTGCTCCTTATCTGTGAATGGTCACGATGTGGGCGGACTACAGGAGGGAGCGCACAAAGGCCAGGTTGCGCGCGGCGTTGGCGGACGGGTCGTCTCCCGCGTCGGTCTCCAGCACCAGATAACCGTCGTATCCGATCTGCTTGATGGCGGAGAAGATGGCCGGGAAGTCCAGCTTGCCTTCGCCCATCTCCGCGCCGATCTCCTTCACGTGGATCTGGAAGATGTGCTTGCCCAACTTGGGGATCTGATCGAGATTGTCGAACCCCTGATAGGGCGCGTTGCCCGTGTCGTAGTAGACCCCGAGCTGAGGCGAGCCCACCATCTCGATCATCGCCAGCATCTGTTCCGCGGAGCGGCCGGTCTTGCCCACGCTCTCCATGCCCACCAGGGCGCGGCACCCCGCGCTCTTGTCGAAGGCGGCCTTGAAGCCGTCCCGCCACAGGGCCACCGCTTCTTCCTCGGGCTGCTCGTTCGACTTGCCCATGGGGAACAGGATGACGCTGGCGCCCAGTTCGTCACAGTAGCCCCGCAGGTCCGCGAGGGCCTTCACGCCTTGTTCGTGGGTCTCCGGGTTCACCATCAGGCGGGAGACGCTGGCCATGCACACGGAGGCGATCTCCACGCCCGCGCGCTTGGCGCGCTCGATCAACGCCTGGCGGCCGGACTCGCTCCACACCTCGGAGTCCAGGTAGGTCTCCACGTTCAGATCCAACTCCACTCCGTCGAACCCCAGCCGCGCGGCCTCGTCGAACACCTCGGTCCAGGGCTTCATCAATACGCCGTCCATCACTCCGATCTTCATGCTCACTGCTCCTTGTCTCGATTTCGCGGTCCTTGTTGTGCCGGGGCTCCGGTCAGGACGCCCCGGCCTCATATACGCCGAACTCCCGTGCTGCTTCCAGCATGGCGACGAAGTTCCTTGTGGGAACTCCATCGTGCACCGCATTCGATGAGCCGAAAATGAACCCGCCGCCGGGCTTGCAGGCCTCCATCACCTGCCGCGTCTTCTCCCGAATCGTCTCCGGGGACTCGAAGGTGAGGACCTGCCCGCAACTCATACCTCCCCACAGGGTGAGGCGGGGGAACCTTTGCTTCAGGTCGGCCAGGTCCATGCCTGCGTCAATATCTATCTCGCCGTAGCCGTCTATCCCGGAATTGACGAGGAGGTCCTCCGCGATGGACCAGATGTTGCCATCGGTGCGGAACAGGTAGACCAGGCCGGCCTCGTGGGCGGCCTGGGTGATCCGCTGGAGCCGGGGCAGGATGAACCGGCGGAACATGGCGGGGGAGTAGAGGGGGCCATCCGTGGAGGCGAGATCGCCTCCCGCCCAGAGAATGTCTATTCCGAAGTTGGGCAGATGGGGTATCGCCGCCAGCGCCGCGCGCATCTCCACGTCCAGATACCGCTCCACCAGGTCCGGCCTTTCCGCGCAGGCCGCCAGCCAGGGAGATTCCGCGGGGATCATGATGAAGCCCTCACCCGACTTTAGGGCGCGGCTGCCCCCGGCCCGGCGCGCCACCTCGTGAAGCGCGGCATAGTCGGCCGCGGTGGGAACTCCGGCGTCCTCCTCGCCCTTCTCCATCGCCTCCACGATGCGCTCGATGGCGGGAATGCCCTCCCTGCGCACCGAGGAGTCCACTACGTCGAAGACATCGCTCGCCTCGTCGTAATGGTAGATGGTCCATGTCCCCGATGCCCGGTCGTCATAGCGAAAGGTCCAGTCGTCCAACTTCTCGGACGGCTTGGCGCCATGACGCCAGGGAATCCCCACGATGTCGAAGTCGAGTTCCCGCGTCAGGTCGGCCACGTCCTGGAGCAATTGCCGCGCGTAGTCCTGCCAGGCCTGTTCGCTCTCCCACCTGGCCGCGGTCTCCTCCCAGCGGATGCGGCCTCCGCCGGTGTGCATGGGCCTCCCCATCAACTCGGAGGCGATGCGGGAACACACCGTCTGCTCATAGATCGGCACCCGATCGGGCTCCCGGTGCTGGAACGCCAACCGTACTCTCTGTTTCGATGTCATTGTGTTCATCCCCGGACTGTCCTTACTGCGCCCGCGGCCCGCTTCCTGTCTGAGGTGTCAAAGGGAGGGAGGCGGGAACGCAGAAATCCACGAAGGCTGATACGAGGAGGATAGCAGCATGTTGAGAGCCGGCCTCTGGGCCCTGGTAACTCTGATGGTGACCGCTCTTCCGGTTCATGCACAATCGCGCAAGGGCGAATTGCGCGGGGCATGGATGGGGGAGGGATATGGCCGGGACTGGCCGGCGGTGATGCAGAGCCTCCAGGAAAACGGGTTCAACGCGCTGTTTCTCAATGCGTGCACCGGAGGAGCCGCGTTCTACCGGAGCGAGGTGCTGCCTGTTGCGCCGGGCGCCACGCCGGGGAGGGATGAACTCGCAGAGGCGGCGAGGGAGGCCAGGCGGCACGGCATCGAACTCCACGTCTGGCGGATCAATTGGGTGCTGTTCCACTGCCCGCCGGACAAGTTGGCCGAGTACGAACGCGCGGGGCGGCTGATGCGCAACCAGGAGGGAAGACTGGCGCGCGAGGATCCCTCCATCCCGGCAGACGTGAGAGTGGACTGGCTCTGCCCCTCCCACCCGGAGAACCGGCGGCTGGAGAAGGAGGCGATGCTGGAGTTGGTTCGCAGGTACGACATCGCCGGCATTCAGTTCGATTACATGCGCTTCCCGAACGAGCACTACTGCTACTGCGATCACTGCCGGGCGGAGTTCGAGAGGAGCCAGGGAAAACCGGTGGAGCACTGGCCTGCGGATGTGATGCCCGGCGGCCCGCTGGCCGAGCGGTATGCGGACTGGAGGCGCGGGCTGGAGACCTCGCTGGTGGAGGAGATCAGCCAGGAGGCGCATCGCATCAAGCCCGACATCAAGGTGTCCCTCGCCGCCTGGCCGGACCTCGGCATCGCCCGCAACCAGGTGCTCCAGGACTGGCCCGCGTGGGTGAGGGCCGGCGCGCTGGACTTCATCTGCTTCATGGACTACGGCCTCGATGAGACTCAACTCGCAACACGGCTGCGGGCACAGCGCAGGCTGATCCACGGACAGATCCCCATCTACGCGGGGCTGGGCGCGTTCATGATGAAGGATGCGGATACGCTGGCCGACCAGATTCTGGTCACCAGGGAGGAGGGCGCGGACGGATTCGCGGCCTTCGCCTATGGCAGCGGCGACCTTGCCAAGTGGCTGCCCGATCTGCACAGCAGTGTCACCGCGGCCGACCCGAACCCCATCCCCCACCAGGCCCCGCCCGCGTCATTCGTGTTCTCGGGGCCAGCCGTGATGCCGGATTCGGGGGGCGAAGAGGTGGCGGCGGGGGAGCAACTTCTCGTGGAGATGGTGATCGGCACTCCGCCGGAGGAGATGCAGCCCGAAGAGGAGGATACCGCAGGCGCGGAGCAGGCGGCGGCGATGCTGCGCAATACCACCGAGACCCCGAAGCCTACGCGCTCCTGGGACTACCAGCCGCCCGGTCTGCTGGCCCCCGAGGAGGTGCCCAGGCTGTCCGGCCGAGTGGTGGTGGAGACTCCCCAGGGTGATTCCATCGCTAAACTCGGCGTGTTCGATTCCGACCTGGGCATCAAGCGGACCCTGAAGGTAACCGTGCCCCAGGGTAGGTTCCGCATTGCCTCCTATGGCGTGGAGTCGTTCGAGGGAGAGGAACGCGAATTCGTGGTGCGGAGCCCCTTGTTGATCGGCGTGACGCGGAAGGTGGAGGCGCCCCCGAAGCCGGCCGCGGCGGTCCCATCGGCCGGGGAACTCGACGCCTTGCTCGCCGGGATGGCGGCGCAACTCAATGCACACGACCTGACCGGCCTGGATGGAGTCATCCAGGCGAAGTTCTCGGGCGAAGGGGGCGGCGAGTGGTGGCTGCGCATCTCCGGTGGCAAAGCCGAATGGGGCCGCGGACAGGTGGAGAAGCCGACCGCCACCATCTCATGCCAGGCAAGGGATGCGTTCGCGATGGCCTCCGGCGAGGCCGATCCCTATCGCCTTTGGAACGCGGGGCGATTGCTGGTGAGCGGGGACGCGCGCTTTGTCGAGCGAGTGGGGGAGGTGCTGGGCATCGGCGGGGG
>JALGTT010000074.1 GCA_029821235.1 Candidatus Hebobacteria bacterium
GTCGCCCGCGGCGAGCAGGCTGGCGCTGGTCACCACCCCCTCGTCGTGGGCGAGCGCAACCCCCTTGTTGACCTCCGGGCACAGGCCGAAGTCATCGGCATTGAAGATCACCGCTCGCCGGGTTCCCGCCGCCTCCCCCCGCTCCCTTCGATATCTTCTCAACTCCCTCAGAATCCCCCACACCACCTTCATGCTGGCCGCGGTGGAGACGCCGGCGACCCGGGGGTGATAGGGCAGTCCCACCTCCCGGATGCGCGCGCCCAGGCGCTGGGCCTCCAGCAGTATCTCCGCGTCGATGAACGAGCCTTCGCTGCACAGCCGCATCCGCTCCAGCAGGGAGCGGCGTATCACCTTGAAGGCGAAGTTCACGTCCCGCACCCGCAGGCCGAAGGTCCACCGGATCAGCCGGTTGTACGTCCATGACATCACCTCCCGGCGCATCCCCTCCGCCCGGCCCATGCGAAAGCCGATCAGCATGTCCGTGTCAGGCGGAAGGCCGTCCAGCGCCTTTCTCGCCTCCTCTGCGGTCACAGGGAAATCCGAGTCCATGTAGAGAACTAAGTCCTGGCTGGCATTGGCCAGGCCGGTGCGGATGGCCGCTCCCAGGCCCCGGTTGCGCGCGTGGTGGAGGGCCTTCACGTTCGGGTGGCGGGCGGCCAGTTGCGCGATGAACTGCCCGCTGCCGTCGGTGCTGCCGTCGTCCACCAGCACCGCCTCGTAGCCCATAGAGACGCCCTGCGCGATGCGCTCGGTCTCCGGCAGCAGGCGGGGCAGGTTTTCAATTTCGTTGTAGATGGGGTAGACGAAAGATATGTTCATGGTCGCCGACGCCGAAGATGCCAGACGCGCCTCTCGGCCCTCGGGCGGGAGGCGTGATTGGGAGCGCGTGCTGTTTCCCTGCGTATTGGCACTGCTGTGTCTCCTGCTGTTTCTCTGGCGGCTGGGCGCGGTTCCCCTGAAGGACTTCGACGAGGCCTACTACGCAGTGGGGGCCAAGGAGATGCTGGAACGGCACGACCTTGGCACTCCCTATTTCAACGGCCGGCCCTTCCTGCTGAAGCCGATCCTCATCTACTGGGTGATCGCCGCCTCCTTCCGCGCCTTCGGAACTAATGAATTCGCCGCCCGCCTGCCCTCCGCCTTTTGGGGCGGCTTCGTAGTGCTCTTCATCTACTGGTTTGGGGCCCGCACCGTAAACCGCCGGGCCGGGTTCCTCGCCGGGCTGTTCCTCGCTCTCTCCTACATGTGGATGGACATCGCCCGGGACGCCTCCATTGATGCCCTGCTCGTGGCGCTGTTCACGCCGGCGCTCTGTCTCATCTTTCTCTCGGCCTCCTCCCCCGCGCGGAATCGCCGGCTGTTCCTGCTCGCCTACCCATTGCTCGGCCTTGCCCTCCTCGCCAAAGGGCCGGTTCCCACTGCGGTGGTGCTCATCGGCCTCGCCGCCTACCTGGCCGCGGCCGGAGGACTGGGCCGCCTCCTGCGGCGGCAGGCGCTCCCGGGTCTGGCGCTCACTCTGCTGGTCGCCGCACCCTGGTACGTCTACGAGTTGCGCCATCAGCCGGACTTCTTCGCCACCTTCTTCATCGGCGAGCACTTCGGGCACCTGGGCGGGTCGCTGGCCCGCCAGGAGCCCTGGTGGGGGAATCTCAAGTACCTGGTCATCTACCTCTGGCCGTGGGCGCCCTTTCTCCCCGGGGCAGTGGCCCATGCGCTCCACCGCCCTCGTAATGACGTCCTGCGTTTCGCTCTCTGGTGGGCGGTGATGGTGGTGGCGCTGTTCTCCATTCCCCGCTCCAAACTCGCCCACTACCTCGCGCCCGCCTTTCCGCCCCTCGCGCTGATGCTGGGGGCGTGGATAGATTCTTCGCTTCGCACGGAATGGCGCCCGCGCTGGGCGCTCTCCGCCGCCCGCGTCGGCCTGGCGGCCGTCGCGCTCGCCTGCCTGGCACTGGCCTTCGCGGCCTTCTCCCTGCCCCCCGCCATCGCCGACCGCATCAGCGCGCGCTATGGCGCGTGGACTCCGGGGCCGGCCCCGGGGATCATGCTGCTGGCTCTCGGCGTCGGGGCAGGCATCGGCTCCCTGCTGGCCGGGGCGAGGCCTCGCGCGCTCGTTCCCGTGCTCGCCGTGAGTATGGCCGCCGCGTGCATCGCGCACATCGGCTGGTTCAGGCCGCGCTTGGCCCAGATCGAGGCCCAGCCCCGCAAGGAACTGGCGCTCTTCGCCGCCGACACTCTACCCTCCTCCGAGCCGCTCGGGGTCTACTATGCGAAGCGCAACTCCACCATCTTCTATCTCGGCCGGCCCATCGTTGACCTGGGGGAGACGGAGGCCGACTTCGCCCGGGTGGCGGGATTCCTGTCGGAGGATCGTCCCCGCGCGCTTCTCACCCACCGCAAGTTTCTGGCCCGGCTGGAGCGGCAATGCGCGCCCCTCCACGTGCTTGCCGAGCGGGGCGACTACGTGCTGATCGCGAATCACCCGACCGCGGTCGTGCTGCTTGTCCGCCGAAGCCCGCCGGAGGCGGAGAAAGACGGATAGGGCGGGGTCTCCGCCCCCGCCTATGCCCGATCTCGCACTACAAAGAGATGCTGTAGCGCGGGCATACCTATGCCCGCCACTTCTCAGGTCTTCCAGGCGGGGCTGCCGAACCCGCCGGACGGCCCCGCCTGCAAATAGCAGCGGGGCCCGCCGAAGCGGACCCCGCTTTCTTTTTCCGTCATGTCGGCCTTGTCCGCTCACACGGACTCAGCCGTCCGAGCCTCCTCCTAGCCAGATCAGGGCAGCAGGTCGACGTCCGGCCGCAACGGGGTGCAGTTCTCGGGGTTCTCGAACTCGTTGCCAACCGGAGGCGTGCCATTCAGGAGCGCCTCGGTCAGGAAGAACTTCGCATGGCCGTCAGCAAATCCGATGTTGCTGCCGCCCATGTGCCGGGTGTACTGCTTCCGGAAGTTCGGGGTGGTCCAGAACAGCTCCAGCAGGGTCCAGTCAACACCGCAGTTCTGGCTCAGCTCGCAGTTGACCCAGTCGGCGTTGCAGCAACCAGCGGTGCCGGAGCAGATGCCGCACACGTTCAGGTGGCAGTGATCCGGGAACGCAATTCCGCTGACGTCCCAGAACTCCAGCTGGCGGCCGCCGTCGCCGACCACGATGTAGCGGGCCGGATCCTCAATCGCCGACGTCGGCAGGTCCCGCACGTCGGAATACATGCTGTAGCCGGTCACGAACACATTGTGGTCCGTCCCTCGGTTGGCCCCGCCGTAGCTTGTCACGGCCATCTCTCCGTCCACCATGGAGTTGGTCACACTGCCGCCCCATCCCGGCGGGAAGGCCGGATAGCACGGTCCACCAGCATCATCCCAGTGGCCTTTGCCCCAGCCGCCCTCGTTCGCCTGGTACACCTCCCACCAATGGCCGTTCGGGCCCATCGGCACGATGAACTGCGCACCGTTCATCAGCGTCGCGCTCGGACACTTCCAGACGTCGCGGTTCTTGATGTACTCATCCAGCAACACCGGCTCTCGAATGTACGGGTTCGCGTGAGTCGTGTGGTTGCAGATGTCCGGCCACGTCTTCGGGCTGCCGCCGCCCGGAGCCGTGTTGAAGTAGTCAATGATGAATCGCTCGTGCTCGCTCGGCCAGAAGCGCTCCCAGTCCGTGAGGTACATCTGCACCGCGATCGCAATGTTCTTCACATTGGACAGACACTGCACCCTGCGGGCAGACTCTCGTGCCTTTGCGAACACCGGGAACAACATCGCAGCGAGGATCCCAATGATCGCGATCACCACCAACAGCTCGATCAGGGTGAATCCCTTACGCCTTCTTAGCATAGTTTAGACCCTTCCCTCCTCAAAGAGAGATAGAGAGATTAGGTTGTCGTCGCGCCGGTCCTGCCTCGGGGTGGGGTGAGCAACGACACTGTTCACCTCCTTTCCGCCCTGTCCCCTTCCGGGGCAATACCGCGCCACGTCACATCGGAAGGTCCCGAAGGACCCAGACGATTTGCCGGGCTACTCGCCTTGGCTTCCCTCGCAGAGGGGGCCAAAACGAAAGGCGCCCTTGTATCCTCAAGGACGCCCACCAGTAGTATACCCAACCAATCCGCCATTCATGCTCCAGCCGAACCAATCTGCCCCATGGCTCGCGCGCGTCGCCAGGCCGTGGAGACCAAAATAACCGCCTCCCCTCCTCGTCGCCCTAACCCGAGACACCAAACTGATCAGCTGAAGCACTGCCCTTCCCGCCTTCCAGGAATATTGTATAGCAGAATGTGTCAGTTTTGTCAACAATTCCCCCGAAAACGCCACATTTTTTTCGCCTTGTTTGGCTGCTGCCGCCAGGCACCCCCAGCTGCTGCGCCCTGAAAGCCCTGTACATCTGTTCACCTGCGGTCACAGCGTCAGGCCGGACAGACACGGCCCCCCGATATTCCCCTCATCCGCGGCTGGAACTATGGTATATGAACCTTGGCGGTCACCACCAACAGCTCGATCAGATGTACCGAACCGCCTGACAGCTCTGGGCGAGGAGCCGTTTCCCGGACGCGAAACCAGCGAGGCGCTTCCGCGGAGACCCCCGCACAGAGCTGTTTGCTTCTCGCCGGGGCGCTCCCAGGCCTTGACAGCAGCCATTCCTTCTGCCTTCCTCTCGCGTTTCTCTCGCCCACCTTTCCAACACCGACAACTACAGAGGACCCAGCCTTTGGCTGGGTCCTCTGTAGTGTTCAATCCGACTGTCTGGAGCGGTAGGAGCTGAGCTACTCTCCCTCCGGCTGGTCCATACGGCCGTGTGGCCCGCCCCGGGCGGTACCTCTCATCTCTTCCTCTCGCCTGGTCTGGCGTTCGACCGCCTGGCCGCTCTTATCCTCTTTCTTCTGCACCTCGGTGGGGGAGACGGTCTCCCTCTCCGTCATCCTCTCCGAGAGCACCTCACTCGCGCTCGGCTCCGCCGCCGGCGTCTCTCCGCCGGCGAGGGCCTTGGTGGCCACGGTGCCGACTACCTTTTCGCCCTGCGCCATCCTGGACATGATGGTCATTGTGTAGATACTGAGGACCAGTATCACCACCAGCAAGATGATTGCCAATCCCAACAACGTAGGTACGCTCTTATTCACGCCTTACCCTCCTTCATCCCAATATGGGTGTGAGTATCCGTCGGCCCAGGCTCCTTCGGCCTTGCCTCAGGGACATCCCGCAGCCGCCGGTGCATCCTCTGGCTCAACTTGATGTCGCTGCCCGATCACCTCCCAAGTAACGTCTGCCTCCTCTCGCTTGATCGCCAATGGCCCCGGAGGCCTTTGGCGCCGTGCAATGTTACCGCCTGCCCACTGTCTTCTCCGTCCCTTACAAGGACCCAATGTGCTCATATCGTCACACCTATGTGGGAGGCGCAAACGTCTACGCCATCAATCACCCAGTGCCTCTGCCAGCGCAACCTGCAACTCCGCCGGGCACACTGCTTACCCCTACGCCGGTCGCAGGCCTTCCCTCCTGAGGGGATTCGCTGTCGCAGGACGGCGCGAAGGCGCGTCGAAGCCGACAAAGATTGACAGATACTTGGGGAGGCGACTGTGGTTCTCTCACCGCTTGAACGACAATTGGTCTCTGCGCTGGAGCAGTTGGAGATCATCGACGCCCACGAGCACCTGGGGCCGGAGGCCGAGCGCCTCGCGGTGAAGGTGGATGTGCTGACCCTCTTCGCCCACTACACCCGCGGCGACCTCGCGGTGGCGGGGATGTCGGAGGCCGACTACAACGCCACTCAGAATCCCGATCTGCCTCTGGACTACCGCTGGCACCTGTTCGCGCCCTACCTGGAGCGGATTCGCTGGACCTCCTACACACGGGCCGCGCTGATCGCCGCGCGGAAGTTCTACGGCGCGGACGATATCAACGAGCAGACATACGTCTCCATTTCGGAGAAGATGGCGGCCGCCAACAAGCCGGGGCTGTACGAGCGGGTACTGCGGGAGGCGTGCAACATTCGCACCGCGCTTTCCCAGTGCGCGAGTACCGACCTCGGCACTCCCCTGCTCACGCCGGTGATGCCGCTCACCACCGATCTGCTCACCTGGGACCAGGTGTCCCGCCCGACGGTGACCTCCTGGGCGGGAGTGCCCAGGCCGATGGATCACGACCGCGAGGTGCGCAGCCTGGACGACCTGCTGGATGCCAATCGCGCCTACATTCGCGCGGTCAAGGCGGAGGGCGCGCCCGGCCTGAAGATGATGTCGAATCCGTATCAGCCACCGAATCGCGCGGAGGCGCTGTCCTGCTTCCGGCAGTTGCAGACCGGCGAGGTGCAGTCCCTTCCCTGGAGCAATCCGCTGCGGGACTACGTGGTGGACGAGATGATCCGCTTCGCCGGGGAGCAGGACATGGTGGTGGCGGTGCACACCGGCTACTGGGGAGACTTCCGCACCCTCGACCCACTGCACATGATCCCCCTCCTCGAACGCCACCCCACGGTCCGCTTCGACCTCTACCACCTCGGCTACCCCTGGGTGCGGGAGTCGCTGATGCTGGGCAAGGGTTTCCCGAACGTCTGGCTCAACTTCTGCTGGACCCACATCATCTCCCAGCGTTTCGCGATGGACGGGCTGGACGAGGCGATTGACCTCATCCCCAGCAGCAAACTCATCGGCTTCGGCGGCGACTACCACCTGCCCGTGGAGAAGGTCTACGGCCACCTGGTGATGGCGCGGGAGAACATCGCCCGCGTCCT
>JALGTT010000075.1 GCA_029821235.1 Candidatus Hebobacteria bacterium
CCCCGGAGCGAAGTTCTATGCGGGCGCGCAGGAAAAGGCATGCGCGGCCGTGGGAATCGAGTACGAACTGCAGCAGTTGCCGGCCGACATCTCGCAGGCCGACCTGGAGGGCGCCATTCGGAGGCTGAACGCCGATCCCGCGGTCAACGGCGTGCTACTGCTGATGCCGGTGCCCAAGGGGCTCAACGGCGCGGCCGCGCAGGCGATCATCGACGAGAAGAAGGACGTGGACGGAGTGAGCCCGGCCAACCTGGGGCGGGTGGTGCTGGGTCAGCCTCGGCTGGCCCCCTGCACCGCGATGAGCGTGATCGAACTGGTGAAGGCCTCCGGGGTGGACGTGTATGGGAAGGAGGTCGTGGTGGTCGGAAGCAGCGAAATCGTGGGCAAGCCCCATCACCGCGGACGAAGAGGGCAACACGGACAAGCTCGCCGGCGCCACCGTCACCGTGTGTCACATCGGCACCAGCCAGCGGGGAGACCTGGGCGCGCACACCCGGCGGGCGGACATCCTCGTCACCGCGGTGGGGGTGAAGCCCGGCCTCATCGGCGGGGACATGCTCAAGCCCGGCGCGGTGGTGATAGATGTCGCCACCATCCGGGTGAAAGACCCGGAGACCGGCAAGACCAAGACCTATGGCGATGTGGACGCGGAGGCGGCGAAGGAGATCGTCGCCCAGATCACTCCCGTGCCCGGCGGCGTGGGTGCGGTGACCACTGCCATTCTGCTTCGGAACACCGTCGCTGCCGCGAAATGGCAGATTGAAGGATAAGTTCTCGGCAAGCACCGATCAGGAGTTGCAGGATGCCCGAAGACAAGAAAGTGCAGGAGCACCCGGCGATCTGGTTCCAGGCCTCGGGCTGTTCGGGGTGTGTGGTGTCCGTGCTCAACGGGGCCGCGCCCACGGTGGCCAATCTCATCGTTGACCAACTGGCCCCGGGCCACCACGTCAATCTCCGCTTTCAGCCCACGGTGATGGCCGCCTCCGGCGAAGTCGCCCTCAAGGTGCTCGCCGCCGCGGAGAAGGCGGAGGAGGGATACCTGCTGGTGGTGGAGGGAGCGCTGCCCACCGCGGCCGGGGGACTCTTCGGCCGGGCGGGCGCGGCCGGCGGCGGGGAGACCACCATGCACCAGCGGGTGCTGGACCTGGCGAAGAAGGCCCAGGCGGTGGTCGCCCTCGGGACTTGTGCCGCCTACGGGGGCATGAGCGGCGCGCAGCCGAACCCGAGCGGATGTGTGGGCGTCTCCCAGGCGCTGGCGGAGGCGGGAATCGAGGTTCCCGTGATCAATGTCCCCGGCTGTCCTCCCCATCCGGACTGGTTCACGGGGACGGTTGCCCACGCGCTCCTGTTCGGACTGCCCTCTCCGGAGGAGGTGGATGCCGCCGGCCGGCCCAAGCGGTTCTTCGGCAAGTTGATCCACGATCTCTGCCCCCGCCGGGGCGATTTCGAGGCCCACAAGTTCGCGAAGGCCCCGGGGGAGCCGGGGTGTCTCTACGAACTGGGGTGCAAGGGGCCGTGGACCCACGCGGACTGCCCGGAGCGGCAGTTCAACACGGGGGTGAACTGGTGCATCAAGGCGGGTTCCCCCTGCCAGGGGTGTGTGGAGCCCTTCTTCCCGGATGTCTCCTGCCCCATCTACCGGAAACTCGATCTGGACGAGTTGCCGCGCGTGATCAAGGACGATTCTGGACGGCTGGCGCCCAGCGCCCGGCCCGTGGGAGGGCGGGCGAAAAGTCTCCTGCAGGAAGGTTGAGCCATGGCTGAGACTCGCACCATCACGATAGACCCCATCACCCGCATCGAGGGCCATCTCAAGGTGGAGGTGGTGGTAGAGGCGGGCGTGGTGAAGGAGGCCCGCTGCTCGGCGCTGCTGTTCCGCGGCTTCGAGAACATCCTGCTGAACAGGGACCCGCGGGACGCCGCCTTGCTGGTGCAGCGGGTGTGCGGCGTCTGCCCGGTGGGGCACGCCGCGGCCTCGGCCCTCTGCCTGGACAACGCCTTCGGCGTGGACGCGGAGGTCCCCCACAACGGCCGGGTGATGCGCAACCTGATCCTGGGCTCCAACTATCTCCAGTCCCACATCCTCCATTTCTATCACCTCGCCGCGCTCGACTTCGTGGACGTGGCGGCCGCCGCGGAGTACGAGGGCGCGGATGAGGCCTTGTGCGGGGTGCGCGATTTCATCGCGCGGGGCGAACTCTCCCCCTTCGTGCCCCGGTACGAGGGAGACTACCGGCTCTCCAAGGAGGCCAACCAGGCGGCCACCGCGCACTATGTGAAGGCCCTGGAGGCGAGGCGCACCGCGCACGAGTTGGGGGCGATCTTCGGCGGGAAACTGCCCCACGAGGTGGGAATCGTCGTGGGCGGCGTGACCGAGGTGCCCACCTCGGACAAGATCGCCGCCTTCCTCTCGAAGCTGGCCGGTCTGCGCAAATTCATCGCGGATGTGTACCTGCCGGACGTGCTCGCGGTGGCCCAGGCCTACCCCGACTACTTCGAGATCGGGGCCGGGTGCCGGCGCTGGCTCTCCTACGGAGGCTTCGACCTGGAGACCGCGGAGGCCGACCTCCTGAAGCGCAAGCGGCTGTTCCCCGCGGGCCGGGTGGAGGCGGAACTCAGCCTGGCGCCGGTGGACCCCGGCAAGATCGCCGAGTACGTGCGCCACTCCTGGTTCGAGGATGCGACCTCCGGGCTGGCCCCGGGCGCGGGCGAGACCAAACCCGCACCGGAAAAGGAAAGCGGCTACTCCTGGATAAAGGCGCCCCGCTACGACGGGCAGCCCCATGAGGTGGGCCCGCTGGCGCGGACCCTGGTCGCCTACGCTGCGGGAGACGCGGCGGTGAAGAAACAGGTGGACGGACTGCTGGCCCAGTTCGGTGCCCAGGCCGGTGCGCTCTTCTCCGTGCTCGGCCGCCACGCGGCGCGGGCGTTGGAGACGGCGCGGGTGGCGGAGGCGATGGAGCGGTGGGTGATGGAGCTGAAGCCGGGCGAGCCGGTGTGCGACTGGCGGCCGGTGCCGGACAGCGGCTCCGGGATGGGACTGACGGAGGCGCCCCGGGGCGCGCTGGGGCACTGGGCGGAGATCGAGGGCGGCAGGCTCTCCCGCTACCAACTGGTGGTGCCCACCACCTGGAACGCCTCCCCTCACGACGACGAGGGGATTCCGGGGCCCATCGAGCAGGCGTTGATCGGCACCAAGGTCAAGGACTCCGAGAATCCCTTCGAGGTGGTGCGGATCGTGCGCTCCTTCGATCCCTGCCTGGCCTGTTCGGTGCACATGCTCACCCCGCGGGGGAGGGAGGTCGGCCGATGGCGAGTGCTGTAGACCGCGCCGTGGTATTGGGCGTCGGCAACCTCCTCCGGCAGGACGAGGGGGTGGGCGTGCACGCGGTGCGGGCGCTGGTGGAGGCCGATTGGGGAGAAGGGGTCGCGCTGGTGGACGGCGGGACCGCGGTATTCGACGCCCTCTCCGGCTGGCGGGAGATCGAGAAGTTGGTGGTGATAGACGCCCTGCGCGCGGGGCGGGAGCCGGGCAGCATCGTGCGCGTCTCCCTGCGGGAGGTGGCGGATCGCACCGCCCCCGCGCTCTCGGTGCACGAACAGGGGCTGCTGGACGCGCTCGCCCTGCTCCAGCAGGGAGGATTGCGAGTGGGAGAGATCGTCATTTACGGAGTGGAACCGGGGGAGACGGGTTGGGGCACGGAGCTTTCCGAGCCAGTAGCAGACTGCCTGCCATTCCTCGCCGCCCAGGTGAGGGAGGAACTGGCATCTCTGTCTTCGGAGGAGAAATCCCCATGATCGCGTCGGAACGCAAACCGCTGGACGAGATTCTCGGGCAATTGGAGGGCGAGGCGAACGTGTTCGTGGTCGCCTGTGACGGCTGTTCGGCCGGCTGCCAGGTGTCAGACCCCGACCACACCGAACAGATGGTGAAGGAACTGGAAGAGGCGGGAAAGACCGTCACCGGGGTGGCGCGGGTGGAGATGGTGTGCAACTCCGGGCTCACCGCCTTGATGCTCGCCCGGCATCTCTCCTCCGTGAATCAGGCCGACGGGCTGCTGGTGATGTCCTGCGGAGTCGGCGTCCAGTCGGTGGCGGCCGCGGTGGAGAAGCCGGTGCATCCGGCGACCAACTCCATTCACCTGGGCGGGTTCCAGGGCCTGTGGCGGTCGGAGGCCCGGTGCGCCCAGTGCGGTGACTGCCTGTTGGACTACACGGGGGGCATCTGCCCCTACACGGCCTGCTCCAAGGGGTTGACCCATGGAAGTTGCGGCGGTCCCATGGACGGGAAATGCGAGGTGGATCCCTCGATCCCCTGCGGCTGGGAGCGCATCTACCAGCGGCTCGCGGCGCTGGGAAAGGCGGACCGGCTGCAGGAGATGCCGCTCCGCCTCCGCGATTTCCGCAACATGCTGCCCATGAAGGAGCGCCGGCGCACCAGCCTGTGGGCGCTGGAGTTGTTCGAGGAGCCGGAGGCCGCGGAGGAGGCAGGTTAGGCGGATGGACGGGAGACGAGCGAAGAGCGCAGGCATCTTGCTGGAGGCGTCACTGAAATGACATTCAAGGAAACGCTGGCTAATCAGGACTGGGTTGTCACCTGCGAGGTGGCGCCGCCCAAGGGCGTGGACATGAAACACGTGCTGGAGGAGGCGGAACTGCTGCGCGGCAAGGTGGCCGGCATCAATGTCACCGACTTGCAGGCCGCCGCCATGCGCGTCAGTTCCCTCGCCACCTGCTCTCTACTCAAGCAGAAGGGCCTCGAGCCCATCATGCAGATGGTCTGCCGGGACCGCAACCGGCTGGCGCTGCAGAGCGAACTGCTCAGCGCCTACGTGCTGGGCATACGCAATGTGCTCTGCCTGACCGGCGACCACACCACGCTGGGAGACCACCCGGACGCCAAGCCGGTGTTCGACCTGGATTCCGTCTCTCTCCTGCGCGCGGGGCAGGGGCTGATAGAGGGAAAGGACCTTGCCGGCAACGAACTGGAGAGCGTGCCCACCGATCTCTTCCTGGGAGCGATCGTCACCCCCTGCGCAGACCCCATCGAGCCCCAGATCTACAAACTCCACCAGAAGATCGAGGCCGGGGCGAAATTCATCCAGACCCAGGCGGTCTACGACGTGGGGGCCTTCGAGCAGTTCATGAAGCGGATTCCCGAGGTGAAGACTCCCATTCTCGCCGGCATCGTGCTGCTGAAGTCGGCCGGCATGGCGCGGTATATGAACGCCAACGTGGCCGGGGTGACGGTGCCGGACGACTTGATCAAGGAAATGGCGGAGGCCGGAGAAAAGGACAAGCAGGCCAAGGCGGAGGGAAAGAAGGGCGGCCACAAGGTGAATACCAGCATTGAGATCGCGGCCCGCCTGATCCGGGATCTGAAGCCGCTGTGTCGGGGAGTGCATATCATGCCGCTGGGTTGGGGGCACCACGTGCCGGCGGTGCTGGAGGCGGCCGGACTGTGAGGCCGCGAAGCCAATATGAGGTGAGCAGGGATGTCTAAGATCGTTGCTGCCGCGGCCATCCGCGGATC
The DNA here is from genome assembly GCA_029821235.1 of Candidatus Hebobacteria bacterium. Lineage (GTDB taxonomy): Bacteria > Armatimonadota > Hebobacteria > Hebobacterales > Hebobacteraceae > S016-27. The sequence continues at coordinate 5,534 of JALGTT010000075.1, forward strand.
ACACACCATCGTGACCGAGGCGGAGCAGAAGTTGGAAGCCGCCATCGCCGAGCATGGGGAATCGCAGGCCCTGGAGTTCCCGGAGACCGCGTTCTATCTCCCCATGGCCAACGCCCTGCTGGGCGTGGACGTGAAGACCCTGGGAGACGCGCGGGAGGTGCTGGAGGTGGCCAAGGGTCTCCTCACGGAGGAGCCGAGCGATAAGGTGTGGCTTCCCTATCTCTCGGGCACGCTCGACGCCGGCATCGCCACCCTGCTGGCGGAGGAGTTGATCAAGGCTGTCGCCTACATGAAGGGCGAAGAGCCGCTGGAGGGATGGCACGGTTTCATCTCCGACACCATTCTTCGCACCCTCGGCATCCAGTTGGTGGACGGCCGGCTGCCCGGCTTCGCCGCCATCGTGGGGGCCGCGCCGGACACCGAGACCGCGGTCCACATCATCCGGGAGTTGCAGAAGCGCAACATCCTCACCTTCCTCATCGGCAACCACCAGGGCCGGACCATGCGGGACCAACTCATCGAGGCCGGCGTGCTCCCCAAGGACGCCTCGGAGACGGAGGACGGCGATCTGAAGAAAGCCTGGTGGGGGCGCTACATCGTCCCCCTCGGGCCCAACACCGAGGACATCATCTACGCCCTCAACTGGGCGATCCGCGGCGCACTCACCTTCGGTGGGCACAAGAAGGGCCAGTGGAAGGAGTGCCTGGACTACACCCGGGCCCGCATCTTCGCCTTCGGGCTGGGGCTGGGCGACCTGGACGACCTCAAGTACGCCAGCGGAGCCGGGGCCATCAACATGGGGTTCCCGGTGATCGCCGACACCGAGGGCCCGGAGATCAGGCCCACCGGAGTCTGCACCTACGAAGAACTGGTGCGCGAACTCGACCACCAGCGAATCGTCGAGACCTGCGTCCAGGTGCGCGGCGTGAAGGTCAGCGTCTCCAAGATCGACATCCCGGTCCCGGTGGCCGCCGCCTTCGAGGGCGAGACGGTCCGCCGCGACGACATGCAGGTGCAGTTCGGCGGCAAGTACACCACCGCATTCGAGTTCCTGCGGATGCGGGAGATGGACGAGGTGGAGGACGGCAAGATCGA
>JALGTT010000076.1 GCA_029821235.1 Candidatus Hebobacteria bacterium
CAGCCCCTCGCCCACGTCCGCTCCGATCACGTACTCCTTGCCCTGCTCGGGCTTGCGCCACACCAGCAGCCGCGCCGGGCCGACGGCAGCCACTGTCCCCCTTGGGGGGGTTCTTCTTTGCGGTGTCCAGCAGGATGATGCCGGCCTTGGTCGTCTTCCTCGGGTTCGCGCGGCACCACCACTAATCCGCTCAATGGCTTCAGGATTTCACGTCCACTCCACAAGTGTCATGATTCGTGAGAGCGTGCCCTGGCACATCGTTCTGGCCCCCTCGGCGGGAGGCTACGAGGCCCGCTGAGGGCCGGGCGAGCTTCGCTCTTCCCTCCACGATGTCCGAGAGGGCCTGCTCCAGAAGTCCGCCCCCGTTCGGCTTCCAGTGGCCGCCCCACACCGCGATCAACTGCTTTGCCCGCTGGCCAACGCCGTTGGCAAGCGCGAATCTGCCGAATCGCGCCTTTGCCCACTCGATCGTCCGCGCCTGCCGCTCGCGCTCCCGGTCGCTCCGAGTCAGCCACCGGCGCGGCCGGGGACGCGGGCCAGACGGCTGGCGCATCGAAGGCCGGCGCTCCGGCGAGGTCCACACATGTGCCAGCGCGTCTTCACGCGCCCTTTGCGAGGATGAGGTCTGAAGTGCGGTCATCTCCAACACCTCCCTTCTCGCCAGCGTCCAGCGCCGCGGTCTGCCCGCGGTCGGAGTTCTCGAGCATCTGCTGCGACAGCCTCTGCTTTGCCTCGTACAGGGACAGATGGGCCAACAGCATCGAGATGCACGACTCCGCCCCTCGATTGAGGTTCACCCCGGATGCCGTGAGCGCGTCGAAGCAGCCATCCGTCTCCGGGTCGTACAGCGACCGGCCGTTGCTGTTGCGGCCGTGGAACCACTCGTAGCACACCGCTGCCGTTCTCAGGTACTCGATCTCTCCGGTGGCATCGAAGCCGGCGAGCAGCGCCTCCACCATGGAGGCGGCGTCGATCGGCTGTTGATCATAGGCAGGAGGCGTCACCTCCCCCGCGCGATGCCACCCGTGATTGCCGACCAGTTGCAGCACCCCATGCGCCAGGGTGCGGCCGCACAGAAACTTCAACGTGCGGCGCGCCACCCGCTGGAACTCGGCATTCTCGGTGAGTTGATATGCCCGGAAGAGAGCCTCCGGGAGCGTGGCATTCGCGTAGGTCATATCCGGCAACAGCCAGTCCCAGTCCGGCCGCGCATGCTCCCGATAGCAGGCCACCAGATCCTCTCCAAGGGCGGCCGCCAGGGCCCGCGCCCGCTCCGACTCCTCGGGCCTCGCCATCGCCCAGGTACGCAGCGCGATCAGGCTCAGCGCCTTGCCCCGCGGGTGTTCGAGGTGTTCCACATGAGGCAAGGCCTGGTGCAGCATCCTCTCCGCCGGGCCTGCCAACCCCGGCTGCGGAGGCGCGTAGAGGACATAGGCGAGCGCGTGCAATGCCCGCCCGAAGCAGTCCTCCGAGCCTACCTCGTCCAGTGGGCGGCGCTCATAGCCGATGAAATTGTGGAAGCGCCCGTCCTCCCGCTGCGCGAACATCAGAAATGAGAGATAGCGGGTTGCCAAGTCCCGGCTGAGCGCGTCGCCGTGCAACTGGTGATACTTGCATGCCACCACCAGGGCGCGCGCGTTGTCATCCGTCGTGTATCCGGAGCGGTAGTCCGGCACCGCGTAGTTCGCGTGCTGGATGATGCCGAAACAATCAGTCAGCCGCTGCAAGTGCGCCAGCGACATCCGCTTGTCGCCGTTCACGAGCATGCCAACCACCTCCTTCGTGATCAGCATACGGCGCGCGCCGGTCTCCCACCAGCGCGGCCTCGGATACCGCAACGCGTTCACTCGCCGCCTCGGCGCACAGATCCACGAATCGCTGAGCGACCACCGGCCAATACATGCCGCGGCCGTAGGCCCGGGCTCTCGCCTCGAGGGCCGCCTGGAGGGAGGCGTCCGCCAGTATCTCGTTCACGGCCCGGGCTATTGCGCCTGGATCGCGGAACCCCACCAGACGCCCGCGGCCGTCCGCAAGCAGAAAGCGCGCGTAGAGATACGGGGTCGAGACGATCGCCTTCCCCGCGGCCATCGCATAGGCCAGCGTGCCGCTGCAAATCTGCGCCGGATTGAGGTACGGCGTAATGTAGATATCCGTCGCGGCCAGATACCGGATGATATCCGCCTTGGACTGATACGCGTTGACGAACCTCACGCAGTCCGCGATGCCCAGATCATCGGCCAGGGAGGCCAGGTGATCGCGGTATGTCTCCCGGTGAGATCGCTGTATGCCCGGATGGGTCTTGCCGATGATGAGATAGATTACCTCCGGGTGCTCGCGCCGGATCGCAGGCAGCGCCCGCAGCACATATTCGAGGCCCTTGCCCGGTCCCACCAGGCCGAAGGTGGAGAGGACCTTCCGCCCGGAGAGCCCGAGCGCGGCCTTGATCTCGTCGGCGTCATCCTTTGCCGGCGGCGGCGCGCCGTGATGGATGAAGGCAACTGTGTCCCCGTCTATCCCATAGGTATCGCGGAGGATGTCCCGCGCCAGATCGTTCATCACCACGACCCGTTGGGACCGCTCCGCCAGCCGCCGGATGGTGGCTCTCTCCTCCTCGGAGGGATCGGGCAGCACCGTGTGGAGAGTGGTGACCACCGGCTTGTCCAATCGGTCGAGCAGGGACCAGAGACCGATTCCCTTCGGCCCGCCGCAGATCCCGAACTCGTGCTGGATGCTCACTACGTCCACCGGCGCATGGTTCAAGTAATCCCCAACGCGCGCCCAGTCCTTCGGCGAATCCTCGCGGAGGAGTTGTGCCACGGGCCACTGGTAGTCGTGCGGCTCGTCTTGTCTGGTGATCGCCACCACCAACGGATCGCCAGCCATGGGGTGGGCATAGGCGTTGGTCAGGACGTCCTCGCAGAAGGTGGCAATTCCGCACTGGCGAGGCGGATAGGTGCTCACATAGCCGATGCGGACGCGTCCGTCCGGCGATCCATCGGCCAGAAGCGCATTGTATCGGTCATCCCTGTGCAGCACACTGGATCCCTCCTTTCCCATCGCCCGCGCCGACGGCCTCCCCCTGCCCGCGGCCCGGCCCGGTCCCCTCAATACCGCTGCTCGGTGTATCTCGCTGCGGCTCTCAGGTCCTGTGCGCCCTGCAGGCGGTACCGCTCCACAGACCGCGCGGTCCTCAACCCCAGCAGGCGTTGCAGGTGGCTCAATTCCATCCCTGCGGCGCTTCGGTGCACGCCGAATGTGTGCCGCAGGGTGCGCAGAGAGCCCTTCACACCAGCCGCCTTGAAATGGCGGGCGAAGACGCCCTGGATGGTCCGCACCGCGAGCCGGCGGCCCGTCCTGGCAACGAACAACGCCTCGCTGTCATCCGTCCGCGAGGCAAGATACGCAGCCAGCGCGTCGGAGGCCTGTTCGGAGGGATAAACCGGCAGCCGCTCCCCCGAGCGGTTCACCAGCAACTCCATACCCTCCTCCGCCTCCCGGAGGTCGCTCCGGTCGGCCGCCACCAACTCCGACACCTTGATGCCGGTGGACAACAACAGCAACATGATGGCGGTATCCCGCAGGTTGCCCTCCAGCACCGTCAGCAGAGCGCGTATCGCCTCCCGGGACAGGTACGGGGTCTGGCTCTCCGCCACCGCCACAGTTCTGAGGTGGGCCGCGATATTTCTGCCCTCCCGCCCGGCGATGGGACGGTGCCATCGGTAGAAGGCTCGCAACGCGGCCACCCGCACATTGTGCGTGGCGGGCGACGCTCCTCGCTCCCGTCTCTCGCCCAGATACCGCTCCAGGTCCCCGGGAGCCAGTTCGGCCAGCGAGACAGGGGCGGCCCAGGCGCTCAGCGCGTCGATCTCCGAGCAGTAAGTGCGAACCGTGCCCGGAGACCGCCCCTCTCTCGTCAGCCATTGACCAAAGGCCGCGGTCAGTTCTCCGCGGGCCGACGCTCCTCTCATTGCGGTGATAGCATAGCGCGCTTACCGCGGTCTGTCAAGCGTCTAATGTACTATTATACGCCATAGCCCAACGGGAATCCGCGGTGTCCGGTGGCCGCAACAGGGGGGTTATGTGTCGAAGGTCCTCCCGGCTGCGCGGAGCAGGTGTAGCTGCTCTGCCAGGACCTTCTCCAGTTCCTCCGCAGGCATGGGAGGCGCGAAGAGGTGTCCCTGCATCTCAACGCAGCCGCGCTCCATCAGGAACTTGCGCTGCTCCTCCGTCTCCACCCCCTCGGCGATGATGCGCAAGTGCAGAGCTTTGGCCATCGCGATGACGGCCTCCACGATTACTTTGCTGGTTTCCTGCCTCGCAACATCTCGGATGAAGGACCGGTCAATCTTGAGCGCCCCCACGGGCAGCAATTTCAGATGAATGAGAGATGAACTGCCAACGCCGAAGTCATCAACGGTGACGCCCACCCCCTGCTCTCGCAACTCATGCATCTTGGCGATGCCCCGCTCGACGTTCCACATCAGCGTCTGCTCGCTGATCTCCACCTCCAGGAGTTCAGGCGGGAGCCCCGTCTTGTCGAGTGCATCGCTCACCCTATTCACGGCGCGTTCCAGGTTGAACTCGCGCCCGGACAAGTTCACCGCCAGTCTCACGGGAGCGCCGCCGGTCTGCTCCTGGTGCCACTTGAGTGCCTGAGCGCAGGCGGTTTCCAGCATCCACTCCCCGAGCGGCTCGATCAGGCCCATCTCCTCCACGGTAGCGATGAACTTGTTGGCCGGCAACAGCCCCCGGGTGGGATGCTGCCAGCGCAGAAGGGCCTCCACCGCCACCACGCGGCCGGTTTCCACATTCACCTGGGGTTGGTAGTACACTAGGAACTGCCTCTCCTTCAGCGCGTGGTGGAGCTCTGCCTGGAGCACCAGCTTACCATGTGCGCTGTCCTTCCCCCCTGGAGCGTAGAGATGCCACCTGCTCCGGCCGCGACGCTTTGCCTCGTAGAGCGCGGCATCGGCCTGCTGGAGCAAGCGGGTGGGATCGTCGCCATCGAGCGGGTAGAGGCTCACCCCGATGCTGGCCGTGATGGTGATCTCGTGGCCGTCCAGGAGAAAGGGCCGGGACAGCACCTCCATCATCCGCGCGGCGACCCTCTTCGCGGCCTTCGCCTTCTTGATGTTGGGCAGCAGCACCGCGAACTCGTCTCCGCCGATGCGGCAGGCGAGATCGCTCTCCCTCAGGGACTCACCCAGCCTCACTGCGATCTCCCGCAGCAACCGGTCTCCCACCGCGTGGCCGTAGGTGTCGTTCACCATCTTGAAATGGTCCAGGTCCAATGCCAGGAGGGCCACGCCGGTGCCGGCATCCCGCGCCTGTGCGAGGGTATCCCGGAGGCGTCTTTCGAACACCCTCCGATTCGGCAGCCCGGTGACCGCGTCGTGAGAGGCCTGGTACCTGATCACCGCTTCTGCCTTCTCCAGCGCGTCGAGCATGTTGTTCACGCTCATGGCAAGGGCCGCCAGTTCGTCCCGTCCATCCACTGCGACTCGCGCGGTGGGATCACCCTTTTGCTCGATCTCCTCTATGTCCGTCTTGAGCCGAGCGAGACGGGATAGAACCACTCTTCCCAGGAGCAGGAAGTTCATGGATCCCACCGCCAGAATCCCGAGGGCCAGTACCATTACGCTGTACAACACCGTGGCCTGCCCCTGCGCGTAGATCTGTCTGGGCTTGGTGATTCGCAGAATGAGTCCGGGCTCGCCGTACATGTCCTGAAGGAGGGTATATCCCGCGATCTCTTTGCTGTCCAGAGGTCTCACCAGCACCCCTGACTGCGGAGAGAGTTCGCGCGCGACCTGCTGCACATCGGCGGGTAGATCTTTTCCTCCCAAGACATAGAGGCCCAATGACAGTCGTGTCCGCTCCGAGAGGGCCTCGATCTGTGTTCTTGTCAGGAACCTTCCCAGAACAACGGCGCCGCAAGGAGGTGCCGTGTGGTCGTTGCTGGTGACCGGAGCGGAGGCGATCAAGACAGGGCCCTCGGGAAGCACCAACAGACCTCTGGACGGCTCCTCAGGCCCGCGGTGCTTCACCAGGGGACTGTCGGGCGGGAAACCTTCCTTCAAACTCTCTGGAATCGGGGCGGGCCTCCCCCTCTCCAAATCCCAGCCTATGGCATCGAAGATGCGGCCTGAGGTGTCCACGAAGATCATGAAGTTCAGCCGCAGTGGCGGCAAGGTGCTCTCCCCGAGGTTCTCCTCCACGTAGGCCGGATTCTCTCCCAAGAGGAACGATCTGGTCTCATCCCAGCCCCCCCAGTCCATTGCCGTGCTCGACATGGCCTCCAGGTCACCATCCAACGCGTTCCCGACCCGGCCCACATCCTCGCGAACCGTCTCCTCCTCCAGGCGGACGAA
>JALGTT010000077.1 GCA_029821235.1 Candidatus Hebobacteria bacterium
TGGGTAACCGTCAGGACCGGCGAACGGGCTCCGCCGGCCCTTGGCCGCCAATTTCGCCCTCTGGGGCAGTTTGACTTACCTGCTGGTCGCGGTACAATACAAGTGATCGGACGGGGCCACTTCACCAGTGGCTGTCCTCTGACGGCGGCCACCGGCAAAGGGAGGCGAGCAACATGTGTAGCCACATGTCTCGCTCACGGCGTGGGGTGTTGGTAGCGGCGGTGGTTGTGGCCTGCCTCCTCTTGGTTGCGTCTGCGGCCTTGGCCAAGCATTCCAACCAAGGGGATAACGAGCCGGCCAACGGACCGCAGGCCCAGGTGGAGCGGCCTGGGCGCGGGCACGCGGGACCCGCAGGCAGACCACCTGTTCTTGTGTTGCACCAGCGGGAGAAGCCTTCCCATGGACCGGTTCAGCGCGTGGACTCCTCTCGCACCCAGCCCTCCTCCAACGTCAATCGTTGGCAGCCCCCCCGGGGGAACGGGCGCTGGGAGCGCAGCGACTCCAACTCCGGCGCGGGGATCTTCCAGGGGCGCCCGGTGACGCGCAACACGGAGGCATGGCGTCCCACCATCAGCACGCCGGAGGGCAACCAGAACCGCAGTCCGTGGCTCTATCGCCGCGGCCAGGAGGAGAGGGTGGCGCGGGAGACGCCCGCCCGGCGCGATGCCCCCCCCTCCAACGCCCGATGGACCAGCCGGCAGAACCAGCGGGCCGAAGGGCCCAAGCGGTACGTGCCGCGCGCTGACGCCAATGAGGACCGCTGGAACGCCAACAGGCCGGCGCCTCGGGGGAATGGAAACCGCGAGGCCGCAGGCGATCCGGGGAGGTTCATCACTCCCTCACATGTCAACCGCAATCGGGAGGAGGCTGCAGAAAACTCCCGGCCGCAGAACGCGCGCCCAACCGGCGGACGTCAGCATCTGGACGAATCCGCCATCGCCCGCATCCGGCAGCGGCAGGAGCGCATCCCCACCGCCAACTTCCGCGGGCCGGAGGCCGAAAAACGGATCTCCATGCTGCCCGCGGGCGAAGGCGAGCGGGTCAGGCGGGAGTTCCGGGCACGCGTGCGCGAGATGAATCTCAAGCATCGGCGACCCCACGGCAAGCCGAAGGTGGACGTAGTCGGCAACATCGTACCGCCGAACGCGAAACTGATCGTCCGCACGCGCACGCCGCGGGTGAGCGTGAGTTATCGAAACATCTACGTCAGCCTGGGCGACCCGGTCTACGACTACGTGTTCCTTCCCCGCACCGCCGCCGCCTATTGGGACGGCTACTGGGACGGATACTCTGACGGCTATTGGGCCGGGCAGCACTACTACCGGCACACCACGGTGGTGCTCAACTTCTACTACCCGTACTACTACTCCGACCCCCAATGGGTGGCATTCTGGTACGCGGACCTCTACCCGTCCGTCTACCACTACTGGGGCTGGTCCCCGGGATGGATCTTCCCGGAGCGCGCCTACTACGCCCCGGTGGAATACGTATACGTCCCGAGAACGCCCTATCGCTACTACGGCTATCGCCTGGACGAGGCGGGGGCGGAGAGGGCGATCGAGGACATACGCCGCGCCTGGCTGCGCAGCGACATTGACCTCCTCGCCTACCACCTGACCGACCAGCAGGATATCCAGGTCTACTTCGATGGCAAGTACGAGTACACCACCAGCACCGGGGACTATTATGCGATGACCGCGGACGCGATGGCCACCACGGCCACCGTGGCCCTGGACTTCAACCGGCCCATCTGGATCTCCAGCCACGAGATCTTCGTCACCGGCCGTCACGTGTTCTACGACCCGGAGGGCATGAGGAACACCGTCTACGTGTCCTACCGGCTGCGCCGGCTGGGGAGCGAGTGGTACATCGTCGCCATCGGCAGTTCCCTGGAACCGATTCGGCATAAGTACCGCGACTTCCGGTATTCGTGACCTTAGCGTAGGAGGGTCACATGACCACGGGGTCCGCCGAAGGGCGGACCCCGTTGGCTTGTCTATGCCATCCGCGCAGGCGGCCGGGGCTACTCCATCTTCTCCCCGTAGCGATCCAGGGAGGCGAACTCGGACATCGGCTGCCGGGGCCTCGCCTCCGGGTGGTCGTCGGGCACTCCCACCGGCGTGAGCGCCACCACCTTGCAGTCCCCGGGAACCCCCAGGAGCCGCGCCACCTGTTGCTCGTCGAAGGCCCCTATCCAGCAGGTGCCGTATCCCAGTGCAGTGGCGGCGAGAATCATGTTCTGCATGGCGATCGCCACATCCACCGGATACCATTTCTCATTCACGGACGGCTTGCCGATTCCCGCGATGATCACCCCGGCCGCGGCCATCCAGGTCTGGTCGGAGCAGGCCTCGGCCACCTTCTTCTTCTGCTCCGGGTCCCGCACCACCACGAAGTGCCAAGGCTGACGATTCGCCGCCGAGGGCGCCTGCCGTCCCGCCTCCAGGATGGTCTTCAGGTCCTCCTCCGGAATGGGCTTGTCCACGTACTTGCGTACGCTCCGCCGCTCCATGATCGCGCTGATGGTGTCCTTTGCCATGATCGTTCGCCTCCTTTCTGCCGGTTGGCCCGCCTCTCAGCCTTCCTTCACCTCGCCCAGCACCTCCCGCAGCCTCTCCGCCGAGATCGCGCCCGGCCGCAGCACTCTGGGCGGGTCGTCGGCGAAGTTGACCACCGTTGACTCCTCCCCCAGGGGCGTCCGGCCCGCGTCCAGCACCAGGGGCACCAGACCCTTCAGATCGGCCAGCGCCTGCTGGGCGGTGAGCGGGGAGTCGTGGCGGGAGCGATTGGCGCTGGTGCTCGCCAGAGCGCACCCCAGTTCCCTGGCCACCAGCCGCGGCACCACGTGAGCCGGCAGCCTCAGCCCCACCGTGTCCTTCCTGGCCCGCACCGCCGCAGTCTCATCGCTGCGATCCTTCACTACCACGGTGAGGGCGCCGGGCCAGAAGTGCTGCATCGCGCGCACCGCCGCCTCCGGGGCGCCGGAGGCATAGGTCATCGCCTGGGACATGTCGTGGAGCAGCAACGCCAGGGGCAGGTTGCGGTCCCGCCCTTTCACACGGTAGATGCTCTGCACCGCACGCTTCTGCCGGGGATCGCACACCAGCCCGTAGACGGTATCCGTGGGCACCACCACCAGACCGCCGCCGGCGATCACCTCGGCCGCCCGCGCGATCACCGCCGGGTCCGGGTCCTCCGCGTCGACCGAAACGACCTCTGTCTCCATCTCCTCTGTCATCGCTTACCCCCGATGCCGACCGATCACCACCCGGTCGATCTTGGCGTAATCCGCAATCACCTCGACCTCCGTCAGCCCCGCGCGCCTGAGCAGATTCGCCACCTCACCTGCCTGCCCTGCCCCCACCTCCAGGGCCGCGATTCCTCCGGCCGACAAGTGGCGGCCGAGTTGTTCGGCCAGGCGACGAATCAAGGCCAGCCCGTCGTCTCCCCCATCCAGGGCGATTCTCGGCTCCCATTCCCTCACCTCGGGTGCGAGAGAGGGAAACTCGCCGGTTCGAATGTACGGCAGATTCGCCACCACCAGATCGGCTTTCCTCCCCACCGGCCCCAGCAGATCCCCCGCCGCCAGTTGCACCCTCCCCTCCAGGCCATGGCGCGCGATGTTGCGCTTCGCCAGGTGGAGCGCCTCCCGCGAGATGTCAACACCCAGCACCGTCAGGCCAGGCCGCTCCCGGGCCAGCACCACCGCCAGCGCGCCGCAGCCGGTGCCCACATCCACCGCGAAGCGCGCCCGCTCCGCGCGGGCCAGCGCGGCATCCGCCAGGATCTCGGTCTCCGGCCGCGGCACGATCGCCGCCGGGCCGGTGAGGAAGTCGAGCGAGTAGAACTCCACGCGGCCGAGTACATAGGGAAGGGGCTCTCGCCGCGCCCGGCGGCCCACCATTTCGTCCAGGCGGGAAACCTGCTGCGGGGAGAGCGGAGCCTCCGGGTGTACGAGCAGCCATTCCGGCGGCCGCCCGGCGGCCTCGCACACCAACAGATCTGCCTCGGCCCGCGCCCTCTCGATGCCGGCCGCCTTGAGTTCCCGCGCCGCGCGCGCGGCGGCCGCGGAAGCGCTCGACTCGTCTGGCTGGGTTCCCCGGCCGGTCATGGACCCGCTTAGGACTGGTTCATGCGCGCCAGCCGATCCTGCTCGGCCAGCGCGTCCAGGATCTCCGCCAGGTCCCCGTCCATGATCTGCGGGAGGTTGTGCCAACTCCGCCCCAGCCGATGGTCGGTGATCCGATTCTGGGGGAAGTTGTAGGTGCGGATCTTCTCGCTGCGGTCCCCGCTCCCGATCTGGCTCCGCCTCGCCGCCGCGATCTCCGCCTCCTGCTCCGCGCGCGCCATCTCGTACAGGCGGGCCCGCAAGAGCCGCAGCGCCTTCTCCCGGTTCTGAAGTTGAGACCGCGCGTCCTGGCAGGCGACCGTTATCCCCGTGGGCTTGTGCGTGATCCGCACCGCAGTCTCATTCTTCTGCATGTGCTGGCCGCCCGGCCCCGAGGCGCGGAAGGCCTCCATCTCCAGATCGGAGGGGTCTATCTCGATATCGATCTCCTCCACCTCCGGCAGCACCGCCACCGTGGCCGCGGAGGTGTGGATGCGGCCCGAGGACTCCGTAACCGGCACCCGCTGCACCCGGTGCACCCCCCGTTCGTGTTTCAGCCTCCCATAGGCCCGGCGGCCGCGCACCGAGACGGTCACCTCCTTGAAGCCGGACACCTCGGCGGGGTTCTGGACCATGATCTCGGTCTTCCAGCCCTCCCGCTCGGCATGGCGCAGATACATCCGCAACAGGTCGCCCGCAAAGATGGCGGCCTCCTCGCCCCCCGTCCCCGCCCTGATCTCCAGGATGCAGTCACGGTCATCGTCCGGGTCCCTGGGAGCCAGTTCCTCCTCCAGGGCGGCGACCACTTCTTCCCTGCGCTTGCGGAGACCCTCCACCTCGCGCGCCAGGTCGGGATCCTGCTCCTCCGCCAGCAGCGCCTCCCCTTCCTCCAGATCGCCCTCCACCCGCTCCAGTTCCCGGAACAACTCCACCACCGGCTCCAGCCGCGCCCGCGCGCGCCCCACCTCTTTCATTCGGCGGGGATCCCCAACCACCTCGGGCCGGCCCATCTGTTCGCCGAGGTGGTCGTACTCCCGGGCCATCTCGGCCAGTCTGTCGCGCAGTTCCTGTTTCAACATGGTCCTCAGCCGGGTTCCTCTTCTCTGTCCAGAGCCAGCGCTCCGTCCAGCGCGGCGATCGCCACCTCGATCTGGTCCTCCGTGGGCTCCTTGGTGGTGATGTGCTGGAGCAGCATCCCCGGGGCCACCAGCGCGTTCAGCAGCCAATTCCCCTTGTGCCCTCCCGCCAACTTCACCAGTTCGTAGGCCAATCCCGCCACCACCGGCAGCAGCAAGAGGCGAGAGACCAGCCTCACCAGGAACGAGGGCCAGCCCACCACCGCATGCACCAGGATGCCCACCACCAGCACCATGAAGATGAAACTCGTCCCACACCGCTGGTGGAGTGTGCGGAAATCCTTGGCGTCCTCCGGCCGATAACTGCCCCGCTCCTCGAAGGCGTGGATCACCTTGTGCTCCGCGCCGTGGTACTGGAACACCCTCCGCATCTCCGGCATCCGGGAGACCACGAGCAGGAATATCACGAAGAAGACCAGCCGGATCATGCCCTCGATCAAGTTGAGCAACAGGGGATTCGACACCACCTTCGGGGTGACCGCGCTGGGCAGCAGCACGAACCCGCCGATGGCGATCGCCAGCGCGGCCGCGATGGAGAGCACGTACTGGAACGAGGTGGGCGGCTTGATTCCCTCTCCCGCGGCCACCCGGTCGGCCGACCACATGAGGGTGCGATAGCCCACCACCAGCGCATCGATCAGCGCAGGGGTGCCGCGGATGATGGGAAGGCGGAGCAAGGGGTGGCGCTGGGTGAGGGGAATCCAGGGTTTTTTCTGGACCTCGATCTCCCCGTTGGCCAGCCGCACCGCGGTGGCATAGCCCTTCCGCCCGCGGATCATCACCCCCTCGATTACGGCCTGGCCGCCGTAAGAGAAGTTATCCTCGGCCATGAATGGGGCCGCCCCCTAGCTCCCGGTTGACTTCTTGGCCTTTTCCTCGGCCTGCTTCTTCTGATACCTAGCGTACCGCTGCACGAACCGCTCGACCCGTCCCTCGGTGTCCACGATCTTCTGTCGTCCCGTGTAGAAGGGATGGCACTGCGAGCAGATCTCCACGCGGATGCTCGGCACCGTCGCCCGGGTGACGAACGAGTTGCCGCAGGCGCAGCTTACTTGCGCGGTAACATACTTGGGATGAATGCCCTGCTTCATCTTCGGACTCCCACGGTGATTACCCGCCCCACA
>JALGTT010000078.1 GCA_029821235.1 Candidatus Hebobacteria bacterium
ATCGAGGAGGCGCGCGCCCGCGGCCAGCGCGTCACCTGCGACCAGTACCCCTACCCCGCGGGCAGTTCGCCGTTCACCACCCTCCTCCCTCCGTGGGCGCTGGAGGGAGGACCCGCGCGCACCTTGGCCCGGCTGCGCGACGAAGCGGAGCGTGCCCGCATCCGCGCCGCGCTCGCGGGCGCGGAAACCATCCCAGGGTGGGACAACCTCTCCTCCCGCATCGGCTGGGAGCGCTGCATGGTGGGATCCGCGCCCGGGCGGGAGGAATGGGAGGGGAACACCATCGCCGACCTCGCCGCCCGCGCCGGCCGGCCGCCGGAGGAGGTGCTCTTCGACCTGCTCCTCGCCACCCGGGGCGCGGCGATCGGCATCTGGCACCAGATGTGTGAGGAAGATGTGCAGACGGCGATGCGCCACCCCGCCCAGATGGTCGGCAGCGACGGACTCGACACCCCCGGCAGGCCTCACCCTCGCCTGTGGGGCACCTTCCCCCGGGTCCTCGGGCGCTACGTGCGGGAACTGGGGGTGCTCACCCTGGAGCAGGCCGTGCACAAGATGACCGGCAAGACCGCCGCCACCTTCGGCCTCGCGGAGCGGGGCCTCATCAAGCCCGGCTATCGGGCCGACATCTGCGTCTTCGCCCCCGACCGGGTGGCCGACCGCGCCACCTGGGAGGCCCCCACGCGGCCGCCGGAGGGAATCGTACACGTCATCTGCAACGGAGCGTTCACGCTCCGGGACGGGCGGCAGACGGAGGCGCGGCCGGGACAGTAGCCACACGCGCCCGCGCCCATTTTCCGGCCGCCGCAGGCCGGAGAATGGGCGCGGAAATCACGACCCACCGGGTCGTGAGCCCGAAGAACCGGCGCTACTTCACCTCCACGGTGGCTCCCGCCTCTTCCAGGGTCTTCTTGGCGGCCTCGGCCTCCTCCTTGCTGACGGCCTCCTTCACCGGCTTGGGCACGCCCTCCACGAGTTCCTTCGCTTCCTTCAGGCCGAGGCTGGTGAGTTCCCGCACCGCCTTGATCACGTTGATCTTCTTCTCGCCGAAACTGGTGAGAATGACGTCGAACTGCGTCTTCTCCTCCTCGGCCTCCGCGGCGGGTGCGCCCCCGGCGGCTACCGGAGCGGCCATCGCCATGGCGCTCACCCCGAACTTCTCCTGGATCGCCTCCACCAGCTCGTTCAGCTCCACGACCGTCATCTCTTCGATCGCGGCGATGATCTCATCATTGCTCAACTTCGCCATCATCTTCCTCCGTTCAGGATTGTCTCGTCTCGAACATCAAATACATTCGCGCCCAACGGACGCCTCTGCGTTCTAGGCGCCCGCGGCCGCCTGTCCTTCCTTCTGTTCGGCCAGCGCCCGGAGCGTGAGCACCAGATCCCGCGGCCCGGCCTGCAGCACGCTGACCAGCCGGCTGAGCGGGGCCGACAGCACGCCCACCAGCCGCCCCAAGAGTTCTTCCCTGGGAGGCAGGGTGGCGATCTGCTCCAGCACGGGCGCTTCCAGCACTCGGCCGTCCATCCACCCGCCTTTGAACGTCAACTGTTCGTGTGTCTTGGCGAAGGCGGCCAGTTCTTTGAGCACCGGCACCGCGTCCTCGGGAGCGAAGGTCACGGCCACCGGCCCTTCGAGAAACCGTTTCAGGTCGGCCCGCTCCCCCTCTCCCAGCGCGCGCTTGAGCAGGCTGTTCTTCACCACCCGCATCCGGCCGCCCGCCTTGACCAGCGCCCGGCGCAACTCGTTGATCTCCTTCACCGTCAGCCCGCGGTAGTCGGTGAGGATCAACGCGCCCGGTTGCGCCAGTGCTTCTTCGAGTTCGGCGACCACTCGCGTCTTCTCGGCTTTCCGCACGCACTACCTCCTTTCGACGAAGAATCCCCCGCCGAGGCGGGGGATTGCAGATGGGCCGCGTGCCGCGGCCGACACCGTCATCCCTGCCTCGGCAGGCGTCCGCCGCACGGCGGACATTATCCGAAGACCTGCTGTCTCGGGCAGAATGTTCTCTATTCGGTTGCCGTCAGAGTGACTCTCCCAAGGCCTGCGCGGCCGCCACGTCCACCAACAGCGACGGCCCCATGGTGGAACTGATGGCCACCTTGCGGATATACTGGCCCCTGGCCGAAGGCGGCTTCGCCCGCAGGATCGCCGCCATCAGGGTGGCCAGGTTCTCCACCAGTTTCTCCACTTCATAGGACACCTTGCCGATGGGCGCGTGGATGACGCCTCCCTTGTCCATGCGGAACTGCACCCGCCCGGACTTGAGTTCCTTCACGATTCGCGCGATGTCCTCCCCCACCGTCCCCGCCTTCGCATTGGGCATCCGCGGACCGAGCTTCTTTCCCAGGCGGCCCACTATCCGCATCATGTCCCGGCTGGCTACCAGCACGTCGAAATCCTTCCAGCCGCCCTCGATCTTGGCCACCAGGTCCTGGCCGCCAACCACATCCGCGCCGGCCGCCTCCGCCTCCGCCGCCTTCTCGCCCTGCGCGAAGGCCACCACCCGCGGCGACTTGCCGCTGCCGTGGGGCAGAGCCACCACCCCGCGCACCGTCTGCTCGCCCGACCGGGCGTCCACGCCCAGACGGATCGCCACCTCCACGGTCTCGTCGAACTTGGCCGAAGCCGATTCCTTGATCCGCCGAAGCGCCTCCTCGGGAGAATACGTCTGCTCCCGATCCAGCGTCTTCACCGCGGTCTCATATCGCTTGCCGTGCTTTCCCATAGCATCACTCTTCCACGACTTCGAGTCCCATGCTGCGCGCGGTGCCCTCGATCACCCGCATCGCCGCCTCTATATCGTTGGCGTTCAGGTCCCGCATCTTGATCTCGGCGATCTCCTTCACCTGGGCCTTCGTCACCTGGCCCGCCGTCTCTCTGCCGGCCAGCCCCGATCCCTTCTCTATGCCCGCGGCCTTCCGCAGGAGCTGTGACGCGGGGGGCGTCTTCAGTTCGAAGGTGTAGGACCGGTCCTCGTAGATGGTCACCTCCACGGGAACGATGGACCCCACCTGATTCGCGGTGGCGGCGTTGTAGGCCTTGATCAGTTCCATCAAGTTGATCCCATGGGGGGCCAGGGTGGGCCCGACGGGAGGCCCGGTGGTCGCCTTGCCGGCCTCGATCTGTAGTTTGACTACCGCTCGCACCTTTTTCGCCATCGGCTGTCGCTCTCTATCAGTCGCTCAGTCCAGTTTCTCTACGTCCGCGAAGTCCACCTCCACGGGCGTCTCCCGGCCGAAGATGGAGACCAGCACCTTCAACTTCTCCCGCTTCAGGTCCAGGTCCATCACCTTGCCGTGGATGCCCTCGAAGGGCTCGGAGGTAATGCGCACCGTCTCGCCGATATCCCACGCGGCCCGCAGGGAGGGCGCCTCCTCGCTCACCTGGGCCAGCAGGCGCTCCACCTCCTCCGGCCGCAGGGCGACGGGCTGGCGGTCCGGCCCCACAAAGCCGGTTACGCCCATCGTGCTCCGCACCAGATGCCGGGTCTCGTCGTCCAGCTCCATCTCCACGATCACGTACCCGGGGAACACCTTGTGCTTGGTCACCTGTCGGCGGCCCCTTCTGGTGCCCCGCAGTTCTTCCTCGGTGGGCACCAGAATATGGCCGATCCGCTCCTTCAACCCCGCAGAGGCGGCCCGGCGCTCGATGCTCCTCTTGACCTTGTCCTCATATCCCGTGAAAGTATGGACTACGTACCACTGTTTAGCCATCACCATCCCCCGGCGCCATTCCTGACCACCGATGGACCAGTCGCGAACGCGGCGCCGCCGCGCCCTATACATGCCGCCGCTACCGTTCGAAAAGGGGCCGCGTCGCCTGCATCACCACCTGATCGCATATCACGATATAGATGCTGACCACGATCACCACCGCGACCACCAGCCCGGTCATCTTCGCCACCTCTTCCTTGGTGGGCCAGATCACCTTCTGGAGCTCCAGGCGGGAATCGCGCAGATAGGCCTTGAAGCGCGCCCATCGCCCCCGCTTCTTCGCGTCCTGTTCTCGTCGCTCCTGGGTCATCGCAACCGCGCAATCGCCGGCGCCCGACCGTCTGCTTCGGCGGGGGGCGCCGTTCCTGTTTCCACCGCAGTGCCCTGGCAGGCCCGGCCGGACTCGAACCGACAACACCCGGTTTTGGAGACCGGTGCTCTGCCAATTGAGCTACGGGCCTGTCGCTGCCAAGGACCTGCTTTTCGCTCGTCCATCCCCCAGGCCGCGGCCGCCGTCGCGCCCAGCGCTAGCGGCCCGCCCGGGCCGTCAATCCCGTTTCCCGGTGCTCGGTGTGCTTCCGGCAAACGCGGCAGTACTTCTTCAGCCTCATGCGGTCCGGATCGTTCCGCCTGTTCTTATAACTCGTGTAGTTCCGGCTGCGGCACTCCGTGCACGCCCACCAGAAACCACGATCGCGAATTCTCGCCTGCCGCGGCACTGCTGCCACTCCCTTCAACGCGTCGCCCGCGTTGGACATCCCGGCCTGGGACCGCGTCCGCGGGTTCCGCCTTCTACCAGGCCAAACAAAACCGAGCCGGCGCCTCTAACATTCCAGCCCGGCTCACCACCAGCTTGTTCAGCCAGCGGTAATCTACCACATCCCCCACGCTCAGTCAAGGGCTGCCGCACGGGCGCGACCGGCGAAGCCCGGCCCCGGAGCCCCCGCCTTCATGCGAACCGCCAGAGCGCGCCGAGCCCCCACAGGTGGTAGAGGTTCACGGCCAGCATGGCGATCACGGTAGCCCAGGCCAGCGCCCTTCCCAACCGCTGGCGGTAGGTCCAGGCGATCAGCCCCGCCGCCACCGCCGTCAACATCATCTTCCCCGGCACGAATAGACCGTGGCTCAACAGCCACGCCATGAACGGATTCGCCTCCGAGATGCCGCAGGTGAACGCGATCAAGGACAAACTCATGTCGGCAAGCCCCAGAATCAGGTAGCCGGTGCCGATTACCAGCCCCTTCGCCGGCCGCCGCCTCAACGCCGCAACCTCTATCCGCCTCATCATCAGCCCTGGTCAGAACCAACAGAATACTGAAGCGCGAGCCCCCGCTCGCGCCATTGTTACTATTCCCCCCCATCACCCCTCCTCCCTTCCGGAATCCCCCCAATTATCGCCCCGGCGTGTAGCCCCCGCCGCCATCGGGGTATAGAGGGGTCAGGTCAGACGCCCAAGGCAGGCAGCGCGCGCCTCACCGCGTCGCGCAGCGCCTCCTCGCTCTCGGGGCCGAACAGCGCCGCCGTTACCTCATAGCCGCCCCGCGGGTAGTCCGCCGCGCCGGGGAAATAACCCAGATAGCCGTTTGCCTCCTCCAGCACGATCAGCCGCTCACCAATGGTGTCCCTTCTCAGGGCGGCGCTGAGACCGCCGAACGGTTCCCCGGGCAGCCCCGCCAGCACGCTCTCGCCGACCCGCAGCAGGAACAGGGGGTGGGATATCACCTGCCCGGCCCTGCCGCAAGGGTCCACTCCGGTCCACACGCGGTGCCCGTCCTGCGTATCCACCACCCAGGTGAGGAATTCGTACCGGTCCGACATGTGCTTCAACTCCGCCAGGCCGGCCCCGCCGCGCACGGCCTCCCGGAATGCGGACTCGATCTCATCCCGCTCCCGCCGGGCCGCCTCCCTGGATTCCGGGTAGTCCTCTCTGATCCGCAACTCCACCTCCGGGGAGGCAACGGCCACCCCTGCCTCCGCCTGCCAGTCCGCCTCGGCCAGTCCCCCCAGCACGGTGTCGGCCACCCGGATCCCGATCCTCTCGGCCAACTCCAGGGACCTCCGCCCGATGGGGCAGATCTGATCCCCACACGGGCCGGTGAGAAACACCCCTACCCCGCCGAAGACCTCCTCCGCGCGCCGCCGGACATATGCCGGATAGTCGCCGGAGTGCGGCCGGTTGCTGCCGCCGCAGATGCTGGGGTGGGAGGGAAAGCGCACGATGGAGCCGAGCGGCCTGCCTTCGAGGGTGCGGAAGAACAACCCCTGGGCCAATTCATCCGCCGCCGGCGGCAGATACCAGGGCTCTGGTATGGGAAGCGGGCTCGGCCCCTCGCTGGGCAGGGGCTGCTCCTGGTCATCGAACTCGACCGCGTTCACCGGGAACACCCGGCCGCCGGCCAGCGCCCTCAACGCCGCTCTCACCACATGGCTGCAATCCGGCCTCTCCTGTTCGTCCACCACGAAGCCGTAGTAGCAGGTGATCTCCCCCAGGTCGGCCACCTGCACGCGCCTGTGAAACGTGAGCGGCGGATCCGGCCGCCCGTTCACCTGCGCCACCTCCGCCGGCTGAAGATTGGCGGCCGCCTGCCGGGTCGCGGCTTCGAAGGCGCGGACCACCCCGGCTACCTCCATCCTGAGTGTTGAACACCCCCACATTCTCCGGCGGAACTCCCAGCACGGCCCCCATCTTCTCGCGCAACTCCATGCATAACGAGGGCCAGATCAGGGAGAGGTCGGCCACCGCCAGGGCCGCGGTCTCCGCTTCTCCGCGCACCACCACCGCGCGCACGTCCACGTCGTCGGCAAGGGGCTGGTCTGTTTCCCACGTGCCCCACAGTGATGCTGTGCCGAATCCGACCTCCATCACACACCTCTCCTCAATCCGCCGCGTGGGAATGTCAGTTTCCGCCGGCAAAAGACTGCCCCCGCGCCCATGCCGGCTGCGGGTTGCTGCCCCGCGCTACTCCGAATCCTGCACTGCGCGCAGCCGCGCCCTGGCCGCCAGGATGGCGACCACCATCCCGCCCAGCCCCACCACTCCCGGCAGGAACATGATCCACCCGACGATCGCAGGGCGCTCCCCCATCCCCACCGCCCACATCTGCCGCACCCCTATGCTGAAGGTCACCGCAATGGCGGATCCCAACCAGGCGATCATCTCCTGGAGCGGGGAGATCACGTACACCTGGAGGACGGGAGGCAGTTTCAACACCTCCTCCTTACCGGGGAAGTTGTACCACCTCGCCCCGAGGCGGGACACCACGGCCATCACCACCAGCATCACCGCCCCCATGATGAGCAGCCCGTAGACCGAGAACACGCTCTTCGCCGCCCAGCCGTCCGGAGCGCCGCTGGGTCCGAAGTGGGTGGGCACGCGGTCCGGCAGTTTCCCGTACATCGAGATTCCGTCCATC
>JALGTT010000079.1 GCA_029821235.1 Candidatus Hebobacteria bacterium
TGGACGATGGGAACTATCACCGAGGAGCAGGAACGCGGGCTGCTGGCGGCCGTCGAATCCGGCGTGGGCATCGCCGGGTGGCACGGGGGAATGGGGGACTCGTTCCGCAACAACTGCGACTACCAGTTCATGGTCGGCGGACAGTGGGTGGTCCACCCGGGCGGCGTGATTGACTACCGGGTGAACATCGTCAAGCCGGAGGACCCCATCGTGGCCGGGCTGTCGGACTTCGACATGCACTCCGAGCAGTACTACATGCACGTGGACCCCTCCAATGAGGTGCTCGCCACCACCACCTTCACCGGCGAGCACTGCCCGTGGATCGAGGGGGTGGTGATGCCGGTGGCCTGGAAGCGGCGCTACGGCGCGGGGCGGGTGTTCTACTGCTCCCTGGGGCACGTGGCGGCCGACTTCCAGGTGCCGGAGGCGAAGGAGATGGTGAAGCGCGGCATGTTGTGGGCCGCGCGCTAGGAGAGAGAACATGCAACCCGTGAAGGTCGGTATCGTCGGATGTGGCGCCATATCCGGCATCTACTGCCGGAACCTGCGCAGATTTCCCCCGGTCGAATTGGCCGCCTGCGCGGACCTGGACTTCGCACGCGCCGAGGCTTGCGCGCGCGAGTACGGCGCGCGGGCGCTCGATGTGAACACCCTGCTGGCCGACCCGGAGATCGAAATCGTCCTCGACCTCACCCCTCCGAAGGCCCACTACCCGGTCGCGCTGGCCGCGCTGGAGGCCGGCAAGAGCGTCTACAACGAGAAGCCTCTGGCCGTGGAGCGGGAGGAGGGGCGGCGGCTGTTGGACCTCGCCGCGGAGAAGGATCTCCTGGTGGGGTGCGCGCCGGACACCTTCCTGGGAGCGGGACTCCAGACCTGCCGCAAACTCATCGACGACGGAGCCATCGGCGAGCCGGTGGCCGCCACCGCCTTCATGACCTGCCACGGACACGAGAGTTGGCATCCCGACCCTGAGTTCTACTACCAGGTGGGCGGAGGGCCGATGTTCGACATGGGGCCCTACTATCTCACCGCGCTGGTGTGCCTGATCGGCCCCGTCCGGCGGGCCACCGGTTCGACGCGGATCACCTTCCCGACCCGCACCATCACCAGCGAGCCCAAGCAGGGAACGGTGATACCGGTGGATGTGCCGACCCACGTGGCGGGGGTGCTCGACTTCCGCAATGGGGCGATCGGAACCATCATCACCACCTTCGACGTGTGGGCGGCCGAGTTGCCCCGCATCGAGATCTACGGCAGCGAAGGCTCCCTCAGCGTGCCTGATCCCAATACGTTCGGCGGACCGGTGAGGATACGCGGGGCCGGGGATGAGGAATGGCGCGAGGTCCCCCTCACCCACCCCTATCCCGAGAACAGCCGCGGGCTGGGGGTGGCGGACATGGCCCTCGCCCTACGCTCCGGAGGCTCCCACCGCGCCAGCGGCGACCTGGCCTTCCACGTGCTGGACATCATGCACGCCATCCACGATGCATCCAACAACAGTGCGCACGTGGAACTCACCAGTACGTGCTCACGCCCGGAGCCGATGCCGGTGGGAGGAATCGAGGCGTAGGGAATCGCGGGGCCAATCCGGCCTGTAGGGCTGGCATTCCTATGCCAGCCACAACTGAGCGCACACACCGTGTCCGCTACACAGGTCGGAGAGCAGAGGTAAAGGCGGGCTTGGGAAAGCCCGCCCTACAGAACGGCCGCGCACAAAGGCACCGGGCAACGTGGGCTGCCCCCCCCCTACAGAACACCCACTATCACCGGGACCGCGGCCGCGATCTGCTCCGCGGTGACGTCGCGGTGGGTGACGAATCGGACGATGTAGGGCTGCATGGGCAGGGCGTGGACCCCGCGGGAGGCGAGGCGTTCGCACAGCGCGGCCGCGGTGATGCCCAGCGGCTCGGTATCGAGCAGCACCATGTTGGTCTGCACCTGGTCGAGATTCACGAGTTCCGGCCGCGCTTCGTGAATCCCCTCGGCCAGCAGGCGCGCGTTTCGGTGGTCATCGGCCAGCCGGTCCATCATCTGCTCCAGCGCGATGATGCCGCAGGCCGCCATGTGCCCGATCTGACGGACCCCGCCGCCGATCCGCTGTCGCATGTGGCGGGCGCGCGCGATGAAATCCTCGCTGCCGCAGAGCAGTGACCCATAGGGCGCACACAGCCCCTTGCTGAGGTCAATCATCACCGAGGCGCACCCGCGGGTGAGTTCCTTCACCGGCACCCCCAGCGCGACCGCGGCATTGCACACCCGCGCCCCGTCCAGGTGTACCGGCAGGCCGTGCTCCGCGGCCAACCCCGACAACTCCTGCATGTACGCCGCGTCCAGCACCGCGCCCCCGGCCAGGTTGTGGGTGTTCTCGGCCACTATCAGCGCGGTGCGGGGCCGGTGTCTGCTGCCGGCCTGGATTTCCCGCGCCAACTCCTCCAGGTCCATGCGGCCGGCCCGCCCGACCAGGGTGCGGGGAACCGCGCCCACCACCGCGGTCACCCCCCCGGCCTCGAAGCGCAGGAAGTGGGAATCCCGCTCCGCGATCACCTCCTCTCCCGGCCGCAGGTGGGCCATGAACGCCACCAGGTTGCCCATGGTGCCCGAGGTACAGAAGAGCGCGGCCTCGTGCCCTGTCAGCGAGGCCGCCAACCGCTCCAGCCGGCGGGCGGTGGGGTCCCCCTCCCGCCCGTCGTCCGCAACCTCGGCCTCCGCCATCGCCCGCCGCATCTCGGGCGTGGGCTGCGTGATGGTGTCACTGCGAAAATCAGCGATGATCGAAGCCGACATCTCTATCTCCCGCAACTTCACGGCAGTAATCTCGAGGTGACAATCCGAGGGCCCGGCGCGTCTAACAGATGGTGTCCGGCTGGGCCCCGGGCAGGCTCGCGCTGAAGGAAAGCCGCTGCACCTGTGGTATTCCATTGGCTACCGAGGCGGGGCTCACCTTCCGGCCTGCGGCTCACTCGTTACTTTGGGCGCGGCGTGGTATAATGCGGCGCCGGCGAGCGCCGCGGAGACCGCTTCGCCGGGCATCTGTCCGGGGTGATCGGCTGGAGGGCACCTCAGCGCCTCTTGGCGCGGGCCTTTCCATCCAGGGAGGAACGACACGTGGTTGTCATCCAGAAGGGCTACGGCGAGATCAAACTTCAAGACGACGAGGAAGTGATCTCCGGCGAGATCACGATTCACGCAGAGGGCTGGGTGGCGGTGAGTCCGCTGCCGCCCTCGCCCGAGAACGAGCCCCGGTGGTTTCCCATCCACCGGGTGGCCGAGGTGATATGGCGCAAGGATGTCGCCATCCACTCCCGCCGCTAGGCGAGAGGAGAGCGCCGCCGGCCGACACACCATGGATGAGACGGGGAGAGGACTCAGATGTTCCGAGTGCGAGTGCAGGTTTCCGGCAAGTTGCTGAACAACTCCCGCATCAATCAGGAGGGGGCGAATCTCACGCTTCCGGAGGGGGCGCGCGTTCGCGATCTGCTCACCGCGGTGGGCGTCTTCGACGACGAGGTGAGACACGTGATCGTGAACGGCCGGCGCGGCCGGCTCGATCAGAGTCTGCGGAGAAACGACAAGGTCGAACTGAGAGGCTGACGACCGGGCGCATCAGCGGCCGCCATACCCGTTCCTCCAATCCATCGAGGACCTGGTTTCGCCCGGGTCCGACTCGCCCTCATCGAGGTATTGCTCCACCTCGGGCGCATCGAAGTCCACCGGGGAGGGCGAGAGTACATACCGGTCCTTGTCCCTGAGTTCCACCGCCTTCTTTAGCGCAACCGCCACGTCGTGGGCATCCTTGCGCACACTGTTCGCCGCGGCCTGGCCCAGGCCGTGGGTCATATGCAACAGATCTCTGCCTATAATGAAGTAGAAGGCGAGGCAGATTCCCGCGAACCAGATCCTCCGCCGCCATTTCCGGTCCTGCTGGGCTCTCCGTTCCCTCTCTGCCACGATGCGCTGGCGCAGGTAGCGCGGGGATCGGCTCACCGAGATGACCGGGGACCCCAGATATGTTCTTTGGGACGAGGGGCGTCGCGATGCCGACATGGTCCGCCTCCAGACAGCCGATGGACTGCGCGGGGGGAGTGCAGGCCCGGCGACGCGGCGCACACACGGTCATGCCGCCGCAGGTGCAACCGCCACCCCCAGCCGGAGAACCGGCAGGCGCCGCCTCGCGCGCCTTCCACCCGCCTCCGCAGGCTTCGTCAACACCTTACCACCGGTCCGCTCCAGGCGGCCCGGCGGCGCCTGCGAAGGGGCCGAAACAACGGCCTCAATGCCATTGTTCCACAGGCGGCACCGGAAGAGAGGCTCAGGGCTGCGGCCGGATGTGCGGCCCTCCGCTCATCGGCGCGCACGCCCCCTGCTACCAGGCCTCCTCTTCCTGCGATGGCTCCGGCTTGCGCCAGTCCGGGGCGTTCTCGTCGAAGTTCGCCCCGCTGCGCTCGTCCCTGCCCCTCTTGATGTAGTCCGCCGACCTCTGGAATCCGTGGGCGGTGTTCCTCGCCTTCGCGCGGACCGCGTACCAGACGTCATCGCCCCACATCGCCGCCACGAAGACCAGCACCGCCAACACCACGATGCGGATCACCCATCTGCGCTGGTTCTGCTGCTTGACCCGCCTGCGGACGGCCGCCGCGTAATTCAGGTCGGAATCGGTGCCGATGACGTACTCGGTGGGCGGCTTCCGGGCGCTGCGCCTGGACGAACCCGCTCTCCCTCGATCGCGCCGCATTTCGCACACCTCCCTCGCGCGCACCGCAACAAGGCACGGCCAGGATAAGCATACCACAAACTCGGCGCGTAACCGATTGTCGCTAGTCCCCGGAAGGGGGCTTCAGCCGGGCGAGGCGGGATTTGAGCACGTTGATGGGCCCGATGGTGGACGGATCCACGCCGTTGAGGAAGGCCAGGTAGAGGCTGATGAAGTCCCCCAGATACACCGTGCTCATCAGTTGCGCGAGCGGCGACTTCCCCTCTGCCAGCAACAGGTGCACGCGGGTCTTCTCCGCGATCATCCGGCGGGTGATCTCCACCCGCGCCCGCACCCGGTAGTAGTCCTCCGGCCGGCACAGGATCACCACCTCGATGCCCTGGGCCATCTCGGCGGGCACTTCCCAGCCAACCACTTCGTTGTGGTTGAGTTCCGGGTACTCGCTGGCATAGGCGAGAACCTTGCTGTTCTCGTTGAACTGGCAGCGCCAACGATAGGCGGCCGCGCTCATGATCCCGGCCGTGCCCTGCACCCAGGGCAACTTGCCGAAAAGGGATCTCGCCATCCGTTTGGCGGGGTTCCGCCGCTCCGGAATCCCGGGGGCGATTCTCTTCTGGATGCCGGTCAGCAGGGAAATGGTCTCTCGAATCTGGCTGCGCGCCCCCGGATAGAGGCCCAATTTGCCCAACACGCTCACCAAGGGAATGAACGAGTAGCCCAGAGAGGCGCGCGGCGGCATCGGAGGATCGCCCAGGGGGATGGTGAGCAGCGGCAACTTGCGCCGGCGGGCGAACTTGGCCAACTCGCCGTTGGTGGTGATGCACATGATGCGGGCCCTGCGCCGGTAGGCCCGCTGCGTCGCCTCCAGGGTCTCTTCGGTGTTCCCGGAGTGGCTGGAGGCGATGAAGAGCGTGTCCGGCCCCACGAAACGCGGAATCTCATAGTCGCGGGAGACCACGAACGGCACCGGGATCCTGTGCTCGCACAGGCGGATGAGGAAGTCTCCCCCCACCGCGGACCCTCCCATCCCGGCGAGCACGATGTTGGCCGGCTCCCGGAGAGAGGCGGGCGGGACAAAGGCGGCGCCGATCTCGGCGGCATCAGCGACCTGCGCGGGGAAGTCAACCGCAAAGTCGAGCATCCCCTTGGGGTCCAACTTCTGCCACGAGGATGGATTGTCGAGGTCGGCGGCCGGCGATCTGCGGGATGGGGAAGCGGTCTTCATCCTGGCGGCCATGACCTCACTCGCTGACGTACGGCAGCAATGCGATGTGCCGCGCCCGCTTGATGGCGCGGGCGAGCGCGCGTTGGTGGCGCGCACAAGTGCCGGTGCCGCGGCTCTTGAGAATCTTGCCGCGGTCGGAGATGAACTCCCGCAGGCGCGCGTAGTCCTTGTAGTCTACGTGCTTGATCTTGTCCACGCAGAAACTGCACACGCGGCGGCGCGGCCGTCGCATCCGCCGGTCGCCGCCTCGCCGACCTCCCTCGCGGCCGCCGGATCTGCCCCGCGGCCCGTCTCTCCGCGGGGGTCCGGAGCGCGGCGGAGCCGGCCGCGGCGCGGGGGCCGCGGTCGAAGGGGCGGACGCTTGTGCGC
>JALGTT010000080.1 GCA_029821235.1 Candidatus Hebobacteria bacterium
CCTCATCAGCGGCGCGAGCAGCAGGTAGTCGTAGTACTCGTGGGTGCGAAACACGCCCGGCTGATACACCGAGAACCCGCCCCAATCCACGATCAGGAGTCGGAGGAACCCGCCCTCCTCCGTGGGTATCTCCACCACCTGGAGGTAGTTATAGGGCGATTCCCGCACCGCGATCGCCTCCTTCACCGGCAGCAGGGGCTGGATGGGAATTGCGAAGGCCGCCAGCGCGGCCGCCGCCGGCGCCCAGCGGAGGCGCGCCATCAACAGCAGCGCGGCCACCACCAACGCGGCCCCGAAGAGCATGATGGACCGCTGCACGCCCAGCCGGGGAATGGTCACCATCGCCGGCAGGAACGTCCCCGCCACGCTGCCCACCGCGGAGAGCGCGTAGATGCGGCCCGCGGAGCGCCCCGTGCGCCCGAGGTCCAGGATGGTGAGTTTCATCGCGAACGGGCACACGCACCCGAGCAGGGCCATCGGCACCGCGAACAGCGCAAACGTCCCCAGGAAAGACCCGCCCAGGATGCCCAGTTGGGGGGTGAGTTTCCAGGCGGCGGTGAGCACGGCGCGGCTGTAGAAGGGCAGGCCGAGCGCGATCAGGCCCGCGATGAGCGTGATCAGGCCCAGGGCGAACCGGCTGGGGAAGCGGTCGGCCAGCGCGCCCCCCAGATAGTAGCCGACGGTGAGGAACAACAGCACCAGCCCGATCAAACTGGTCCACACGGAAAGCGTGGTGCCGAAGTAGGGCGCGATCAGCCGCGAGGCCGACATCTCCAGGCCCATCACCGCCACCCCGCTGGTGAACACCAGCCAGAGCAGCGCGGCGCGGCCCCACAGAGTGGTGGACGGGTGCTGCCCCCTCGTCCCAGGCGACTCTGCCATGTTGAACCCCCAGCGAGACAGAATCCAAGAATCCGGGGCCCGCACACGGCGGGCCCCGGAGAGAACGACTTATTCGACCGTCACGCTCTTCGCCAGGTTGCGCGGCTGGTCGATCTCGCAGCCGAGCATGTCGGCCACGTGGTATGCGTAGAGTTGCACCGGGATGCCGGCGAGCACTGGAGCCAGCACCTCATCGGTCTTCGGGATGCGGATCACGTCATCCGCGTACTTGGCGATCTCGGTGTCGTCCTCATTGGCGATGGCAATCACCTTGCCGCCCCGGGCGCGGATCTCCTGGAGATTCCCCAGGCTCTTCTCGTAGTGCTCGCCCGCAACCACGGCCGACATCACCGCGCATTCCTCGGTCACCAGGGCCAGCGGACCGTGCTTCATCTCCCCGGCCGCGTAGCCCTCGGCGTCGATGTAGGCGATCTCCTTCAACTTCAGCGCGCCCTCCATGGCGGTCGAGTAGTTGGACCCGCGGCCCAGATACAGATAGCGCTTGCACCACAGGTACTTCTTCGCCAGCCGCTTGACGTGCTTCGCCTCCTTGGCCAGGAACTCCGCGGCCTGGTCGGGGAGCCGCTTGATGGCCCGCAACAGGCTGCGCAGCCGGGCCGGCTTGACGGTGCCCCGCACCTCCGCCAACTTCATGGCGAACAGCAGCATGGCGAGGATCTGGCTGGTATAGGCCTTGGTGGAGGCGACGCCGATCTCCGGGCCGGCCTGGATGTAGAGGTTGCTGTCCGACTCCCTCGCCACCGAACTGCCGATGACATTGGTGATCGCCAGCACCTTGGCCCCCCGGCGGCGGGCCATGCGGATCGCCTGCAGGGTGTCCGCGGTCTCGCCCGACTGGCTGATGGCGATGCCCAAAGTGGACTTGTCGAACAGGCACTCCCGATGCTGGAGTTCGGAGGCGACGTCCACGATCACCGGCACCCCGCACAGCCGCTCGATGCAGTATCCGCCCGCCATCCCCGCGTAGGAGGCGGTGCCGCAGGCGATCACCACGATCTTCTTGATGCGCTTCAGGAACGCGTCGGAGAACTTCGTCTCCTCCAGGTTCAAGGTGGGCGTGCGGCCCCTGATGCGCTGGCCGATGGTCTGCCGCAGGGCGTCCGGCTGCTCCAGGATCTCCTTGATCATGAAGTGCTTGTGTCCGCCCTTCTCCGCCATGCCCGCGTCCCACTTCACGTGGAACACCGGCTTCTTCACCGATTTGCCGGCAATGGTCTTGACGTCGATGTTCTGCTCGGTGACCACCACCATCTCGCCGTTGTCAATCAGATAGGCCTTGCGGGTGAACTTGAGGATGGCGGGGATGTCGGAGGCGACGAAGTTCTCGCCCTCCCCGATCCCGGCCACCAGCGGGCTGTACTGCCGGGCGGCGACGATCAAGCCGGGCTGCTGATCCACCAGGGCGACCGCCGCGTAGGAGCCCTGGATGTCCTTCAGCGCGCGTTGCATCGCCTTCTCCAGGTCCCCCCGGTAGTACTTCTCGAGCAGGTGGGGGATCACCTCAGTGTCGGTCTGGGACTTGAACTTGTGCCCCTCCGCCTGGAGTTTCTCCCGCAGCTCCAGGTAGTTCTCGATGATGCCGTTGTGCACCACCGCGATGTGTCCCTCACAATCACAGTGGGGATGGGAGTTGATCTCCGAGGGGGGACCGTGGGTCGCCCACCGCGTGTGCCCGATTCCGGACCGGCCTTCCGGCTTGTGCTTCTCCAGCAGGTCGGAGAGCACCGAGAGCTTCCCCTTCGCCTTGATCACCTCCAGGTGACCGTTGACTTGAATGGCGACCCCGGCCGAGTCGTACCCCCGGTACTCCAATCGGCGCAATCCCTCCATGAGCACCTCGTAGGTGGTGCGGCCGCCCAGGTAGCCTACAATTCCACACATCAGTCACATGCCTCCGAACAGAGAATAGAATCGGCCGCCGGATCACGCGCGCGCTCGTTCCTCGAGCAGTCTCTCGTACAACTGGGACAGACGCGCGGCCATGCGGCCTGAGGAGAATTCTTCCGCCCGCGCCCGCGCCTTACCTGCCAGAGAACGGCGAAATTCGTCGGATTCCAGCACCCTGCACAGCCCCGCGGCCAGGGCCTCCGGGTCCGGCTCCACGATCAGCCCGTTCCGCCCGGACTCGATTACGTCCTCCACCGCCCCCGACCTCACCGCCACCGGCGGACATCCCACCGCCATCGCCTCCAGCACCACCACCCCCTGGGTGTCGGTGAGCGAGGGGAACGCGAACACGCTGGACTCGGCCAGGCAGTCGAACACTTCCTCATGCGCGAGATAGCCGGTGAAGGCGATGTGCTCGGCCACCCCGAGGGAGGCCGCGAGACGCTCGCACTCCCTCCGATACGGCCCGTCCCCGATCAGCAGCAGCCGCGCCCCCGGAAACCGCCGCACCGCCAGGTGAAACGCCCTGATGAGCATGTCCACGCTCTTCTCCCGCGCGATGCGCCCGGAGAAGGCGATCACCGGCGCCTCCTCCGGAATGCCGAACCGGGCGCGCACCGGCCGCCGCGGGCGCGCGTTCAGGAGGTCGAGATCGATGCCCGTGGGAATCGCCTCCATGGGCGTCGTCACGCCGTAGGAGCGCAGTATCTCCGCGGTGCCGCGGGTGGGCACCACCACATAGTCGGCGGAGTTCGAGAAGTTGCGGCTGATGCGCACCGCCATCGCCCGCACCAGAGGGCGCGGCAGGGGCACGTAGTGGGCGTACTCGCGAATGAGGGTGTGGTAAGTAAATATGAAGGGACAGCCGAGTCGGCGGGCCCACCTCCGCGCCTCCCGGCCGGTCATCATCGGGTGTTGGGCGTGGATGATATCGGGGCGGCGGGAAGCGATCACCCGGCGCAAGGTCCAACTCGACCAGGGAAGGGCCAGCGGGTAGCGGGGATGCGTGGGGGCCGAGACGGAGGGCATGCGAAAGACATTGGGTTCTGTGTCCCGATGACCCGGGAAAGCGGGAGCGTAGATATCCACCTGGTGCCCGAGCCTGACCAGCTCCCTGGCAAAGGTCGCCACCGACACCACCACACCGTTCACAATGGGATGGTAGCATTCGGTGAAGAGAGCAATGCGCATAGCGTCGCCGCCCCCGGGCACTCCGCGGTCAGGGATGTGGGTCTCCGGCGGCGACAGGGTAACATGAAGCCAAACGGGCGTCAACCAAGCGAAAACGGGCCGGTTCGGGAGAGAAGGCCATGTCCTCGGTGAGAGCACCCGCGGTGGCGGGAAGTTTCTACCCGGGCCGCCGGGACGCGCTGGTGCGCGCGCTGGAGGAGTGTTTCCTCCACCCGCTCGGGCCGGGCGCGCTCCCCCAGGTGGACAGACAAGGTCCCGGCCGCATCGCGGCCCTGGTGTCCCCGCACGCGGGCTACATGTACTCCGGTCCCGCGGCCGCCCACGGCTTCGCCGCGCTCGCCGCGGACGGCGTCCCGGAGTGCGCGGTCATCCTGGGGCCGAGCCACCACTCGCTGGGACGCACGGCGGCGGTCTCCGCCGCGGACGCGTGGCAGACCCCGCTGGGGGAGGCGCCGGTGGATAAGGCGTTGGCGCGCGCGCTGGTCGAGGCCACCGACCTGTTGGTGGCCGACGATGCCGCGCACCGCTGGGAGCACTCCCTGGAGGTCCAGGTGCCCTTCCTCCAGTTCGTCTACGGAGAAGAGGCCCCGCCCCTGGTTCCCATCTGTATCCGCGCGCACCCGCTCGACGACCTCGACCTGCTGGCGGCCGACGTGACCGAACTCGGCGGAGTGCTGGCCCGGGCGCTGTCGGGGAAGCGCGCGGTGATCATCGCCAGCAGCGACCTGTCCCATCAGATTCCCCACCGGGAGGCGGAGAGACAGGACCGGCTGGCTCTGGACCAGATGCTGGCGATGGACCCCGCGGGACTGCTGAGAACGGTACAAGAACACCAGATCTCCACCTGCGGCCCGGTGCCGGTAGCGATCGCGATGGCCTACTGCCTCGCCCGCGGCGGGGGCGAGGCCGAGCTGCTACGCTACTACACCTCCGGGGATGTCATCGGAGACCGCGCCGCAGTGGTCGGCTACGCATCCCTGGTCATCCGTTCTCAAGGGAGGTGAGCGCACATGACGTGGTTTGATATCGTGGTATTCGTGGTGTTGGCATTCGTCATCTGGCTCGAAAGCAATCGAGGCTTCGGGCGCGCGCTCTTCGATGCCATCGGGGCGGTGGTGGTGCTCAAGGTGGCCACTTCCGCGGCCCACCCGCTGTCCCTCGCGTTCCCGCTATCCCAGGCGGAGGGCACGAACGACGCCATCTGGCTGGCATCGGTATTCGTGGTGTTGATGGTGCTGGTGGTGCTGGCCTCGCGGTTCCTCTACGAGACCACGCTTCTCTCCCTCGATGTCCTCGATCCGCTGGTGGGGGGTCTGCTCGGCGCCGTCTCGGGCCTGATCATCGGGCACATCTTCCTCAAGGCGATGCTGCTGAGTTACGGCGCGGACTCCGAGGCCGCGAGGATTCTGCTGCAGAGTTTCGTGGGCCAGGAACTGGTTCAGTTCCGCACCTTCCACATCGTGCTCACCGCGCTCCAGAACCTGGGGACGGCATAGACGGCGGGAGCCCGCACCCTCACTTCGCGGGCGGCTCGTCCTTGATGCGGGAAATGCGATCGGTGCTCGAGATGCCCGGCACCAGGCCGGCGAGCACCACGCGCCCCCCGTAGCTCTCGACGAACGCGCGCTCCTGCTGGTTCACGGTGCCCGCGTCGTAGTCCCCTCCCTTCACCCACACCTCCGGGCGCAGGGCATCGATCACCGGCAGAGAGGAGTCCTCGGGGAAGATCACCACCAGGTCAACGCAGGCCAGCGCGGCCACCATTCCCGCCCTCTCCTCCTCCGGCACCACCGGGCGGTCCGGCCCCTTCAGCCTCCGCGCCGAGGCGTCCGAGTTGATCCCCACCACCAGCGCATCCGCCTGGCCTCGCGCGTGCTCCAGGGTGCGGACGTGTCCCAGGTGCAGCAGATCGAAGCAGCCGTTTGCATAGGCGATCGCCTTGCCCTCCGCTCTCCATGCCTCCACCCGCGCCTTGGCTTCCGCGAGCGAGACGATCTTGTAACTGGAGCCTGAAAACCGGCCGCACTCACTCATTCTCGATCACCCTCGTTGTTTGCCCGCCGATCGGCCTGGCCGCGAACCCGGCGGGAGAAGGCCAGCAATTCAGCCGCGGCGGACGCGGTAGTGTAGCAGGAGCGCGGCTCGGCGCTCAACTCTCCCCTCCGCCAGCGGTCGTAGAGCCCCTCCAGCGCGGCTTCTATCCCGGCCGCGTCGTCCACCTCCACCGCCACATGCCCCCCCTGTGCGAGCATCTCCGCCAGCTCCGCGTTCCGGTAGACTAGCCCCAGCACCGGCCTTCCGCTGGCGAGGTATTCGTA
>JALGTT010000081.1 GCA_029821235.1 Candidatus Hebobacteria bacterium
GCGATCGCTCCCCACCTCGACTCCGACGACGAGAACCTCATCGGCCGCCTGCTCTACGGCCGCTCGGAGGAGCGCATGTGGGCGTCCCGCGCAGGGGTCTATCTGGGATGGCGCGCGGTCTGCGCGTTCCTCGCCCGCCGCGGCCCCGTTTTCGACGCCCCCGCGCATGAGATCCTCTCCGATCCGCCGCAGCCGGACTAACCTCCCCGTATCTTCGCCAGCGCGGCCCGCGGCCACATCGTCAGCCACGCCCCGGCCACCACCGCCCAGTAACCACCTGGAAATATCCGCCCCCGGTAGTGCTTCCGGTAGAAACGGATCAGCCCCCGATGTGACTCCACGACGGCGCGCGCCCTCACCTGCCGGGTGCTGTGCCCGTGGTGGTGGAGCACCTTCGCCCTGGGCTCGAAGAGTATCCTCCAGCCCGCCTCCTTCAGCCGATAGCACAGGTCAACATCGTTGAAGTACAGCGGAAAATCCTCGTCGAAGGACCCCACCCCGTCGAGCGCCTCACGGCGCACCGCCAGCGCGGAGGCCATCGGCTGGTCCACCTCCCGCCGGGTGTCGTGGGCGAAATCCCGCATCCGGTACGCGCCCAGGGTCCTGCTGCGCGGGAACAACCGCGCCAGCCCCACCGCTTCCGCGAGCACGGGAATCGGCTCCGGAAACCCGCGGCAAGACTGCTGCACCCGTCCGTCCGGCAGGAGCAACTGCGGGGCCGCCGCCCCCACCCGCTCGTCCTCCGCGAAGACATCCAGCAGGGCTGCGAGCGCCCCCTCCTGCACCTCGGTGTCGGGGTTGAGCAGCAGCACGAACGGCGCCCGCGTCGCCTCGATCGCCTGGTTGTTGCCGGCCGCGAACCCGCGGTTGGACTCGTTGGCGATCAACCGCACCCCGGGGAACTCCTGCTGCACCATCTCCGCAGTCCCGTCCCCGGAGGCGTTGTCCACCACCACCACCTCCGCCGCCTCCGGCGCCCCCGCGACCGAGCGCAGGCACCGGCGCAGCAAGTCCCGGCTGCGCCAGGCGACGATGCAAACCGCGAACCCGTGATGTGAGGTGATGTCCATTCCCCCTCGGATTCGTCGCAGGGAGCGTCCTCCCCTACCCGCCGGCACACAGTGGCGCAGGCTCCCAGCCTGTGGCCTGCTGAGACAATCGGCCGGGCATCAGAGAATGCCCAGCTACAGAACGGCACCTCTGCGCGGCCTACGGACTACTGGTTGCCCTCGCCCTTCACCCTCCGCAACAGAAACACCACCGGCCGGTAGCCATCGCTGCAACATGCCACCGTCATCCCGGGCTTCGAGCCGATCATGTTTCCGCCCCGGGCGAGGGTGAGGACGTACTTCTGGATATCGGTCCACGCCCAGCTGCAGAACCCGTCCGGCATGTTTGCCCCTCGAGAGACGAACTTCTGCCCCTCGGACAACCGCTCACACGGCTCCCAGGGGTGGGCCCCGTACTGCTCCACTAGGTCCTCGAACAACAGCCGCTTCAGAACCGTGATCTCTATCTCCGCATTCATATCCGAACCTCCCCTCCCCTGCTCACACATACTGCGATAGGAACCGCGCGGCCTTCACGAACCCCTCCTCCACTC
Organism: Candidatus Hebobacteria bacterium; assembly: GCA_029821235.1. Classification (GTDB taxonomy): domain Bacteria; phylum Armatimonadota; class Hebobacteria; order Hebobacterales; family Hebobacteraceae; genus S016-27. The sequence continues at coordinate 1,604 of JALGTT010000081.1, forward strand.
CGAGGGCGCGGTCCTCGTGCTCGATGCTGAGCACCCCGTCGTAGCCGGCCGCGCGCAGCCGCGCGATGTACACGCCCCAGTCAATCTCCCCGTAACCCGGGATCACATACCGCCACCAGCCGGATGATTGGTTTCCGACCCGCCGCAGCACGTGCTCCTTGATCTCCACATCCTTGGCGTGGGTGTGGAAGATGCGGTCGGCGAACTCGTCCACCGCGGCGAGATAGTCAATCCCCTGCCAGTGGAGGTGAGAGGGATCGAAGTTGAGGCCGATGTTGGCGTCGGGGACCACCTCGAATACCCGCCGCCAGTGTTCGAGGTTCATGATGTTGGTGGCGAACCAGTTTTCGAAGGCGAGTTTCACCTCTTTCTCCGCCGCGTACTTCGCCAGCGGGGCAAACACCGCCGGGAAATCCTCCTCGACAGTCTGCATCCGGTCCTTGCCGGGCAGGGGCATTCCCGCCAACGTGCAGACTACCTCCACCCCCAGCGCGGCCGCCGCCTCGATCACGGATTTTATTCCCTCGGCCGACTCCGCGCGGCGTGATTCATCCGGGTCGAGCAGGTTCACATAGTACGCGAGGCTGGAGATGCGCACCCCGGCGTCCCGCAACAACTCCTCCAACTCCACCACGCGCATCGCGTTCAGGGTTTCGGTGTCCAGGTGCCCGCTCCCGGGCCCGGCCGTCACCTCCAGCGCGGAAATGCCGTTCTCAGCCGCGAATCCGATCACTCTCTCCAGCGGCCGATCCCTCAAGGGCGCAGTCAGCAAGCCGATGTCCATAGCCTTCCTCCTGGCTAATCACTGCTGGGGCGGCCTGTTCGTGGGGCAGGAGCCAGTCTCCTGCCCCACGAACTCTCTGGCGCGGAGGCACGACCATGTCCATGGTGAAGATTGACCCCACCCGTCGTATCGGAGCGATAGACCGCAAGGTGTACGGGATGTTCATCGAGCACCTCGGGCGCTGCATCTACGGCGGCATCTACGACCCTGAATCACCGCTCTCCGACGAGAACGGGATTCGGCGCGATGTGCTGGAGGCGGCGCGGGGGCTGCGCGTTCCCCTATTGCGCTACCCCGGAGGCAACTTCGTCTCCGCCTACCACTGGCTCGACGGGGTGGGCCCGAGGGAGAAGCGGCCGGTGCGGGTCGAGCTGGCCTGGGAAACCATCGAGACCAACCAGTTCGGCACCAATGAGTTCATCCAGTACTGCCGGGCCCTCGGGTCGGAGCCCTATCTCTGCGCCAACCTCGGCTCTGGCTCAATGGACGAGGCCGCAGCCTGGGTGGAGTACTGCAACCGGGAGGTCGGCACCTCCTACAGCAACCTGCGAGCAGAGCACGGTTTTCCGGAGCCACACCGGGTGACCTACTGGGGCCTCGGAAACGAGATCTACGGAGACTGGCAGATCGGCCACAAGAGCGCTCAGGACTACGCCAAGTTCGCCCGCGAGTGCGCGAAGGCGATGCGCCGGGTTGATCCCGAGATCAAGCTGGTGCTCTGTGGCGGACAGGAGCTGGCCTGGGATCTGGAGGTCCTCGACAAGTGCGCGGACCTGGTGGACTACATCTCCTACCACTTCTATTGGGGTAGGGTGGAGGGAGAGGACCCCCATTACTCCACCCTCGCCCAGCCCCATCGCTCGGAGCAGTACCTGAGATTCCTGTGGAGCCTGGTCGAGCAGGTCCGGCGGGACCGGGGTGTGAAGCATCCGATCAGAATCGCGGTGGACGAATGGAATGCCTGGTATGTCGAACACGCGGGCGATCGAGTGAAGGACCGTTATGACCTCACTGCCGCTCTCTCGGTCGCCGTCTACCTGAACATGATGCGGCGCAACTGCCGGGCGATCGGAATCGCCACTCTCGCCCAGATGGTCAATGTCATCGCGCCCATCTACACCAGCCCGGAGGGGATGTTCCTGCAGACCATCTACCACCCGCTCCGCCTGGCGGTGGAGAAGAGCGGCCCCATCGCACTGGACGCGTACGTGCAGTGCGACCACTACGCGGCCGAGTACCTGGACGTGCCGGAGGTGCCCTATCTGGACGTGCTGGCCACCCTTGACGAAACAGAGAGCAAACTGTTTCTCTCTCTCGTCAACCTCCGCAAGGAGGAAGAGCAGGTCGTGGACATCCGCATCCAGGAGGCCGCTGTGGCCTCCGACGGGCTCGCCCACATCGTCACCGGCGAGGCGCCCGAAGTGTACAATGACTTCGGCGCGGAGCGCGTGGGAGTGGAGACCGAGCGGCTGTCCGATCTCTCCTCCGCATTTGCCTACCGCCTGCGCCCGATGACGCACGCGGTGTTGGAGCTCACCGTGAAGTAGGGGCAAGTGATGATGCGCCTTCGACCTGCTTGCTTCGTCGTGTCGGCCGTGTTAGAATGCGCGCCATGAAGTCCAATCTTCGTCCTGCGCGCGTCCACGACGTTCCGGCCATCCACCAACTGGTCAATTTCTTTGCCGACCGGGGGGAGATGTTGCCGCGCTCCCTGAGCGAGATCTATGACCATCTGCGCGATTACATGGTAATTGAGAGCGATGGCCGGGTCGCCGCCTGTTGCGCCTTGCACGTCACCTGGGGCGACCTGGCGGAGATCAGAAGCCTCGCCGTGGAGGAAACATGCCGCCATCGGGGATTCGGTCGGCAACTGGTGGAGGCCTGTCTGGCGGAGGCGCGTGCGCTCGGCCTCCCCCGCGTCTTCGTGCTCACCTACCTGCCCGACTACTTCGCGCAGTTCGGCTTCGTGCAGGTGGACAAGGCCGAGCTGCCCCAGAAGGTGTGGAGCGAGTGCTTTCGCTGCCCCAAGTTCCCCGACTGCGGGGAAGTGAGCATGATTCTGGATCTCTAGGCGTCTAGCGAGGAGAACCCGCAATGGCGAAACCCCGCATCATGGTGATCAACGGCCCCAACCTCAACCTGCTCGGCACCCGCGAGCCGGGCATCTACGGAGACAAGACTCTGGAGCAGATCAACCAGGACATCCGCGCGCTCGCCGACGAACTGGGCGTTGAGGTCGCCTTCCACCAGTCCAACAGCGAGGGAGAGTTGATCCAGGCCGTCCAGAGTTGCCTCGACTCCGCCGACGCCATCATCATCAACCCCGCCGCCTACACCACCACCAGCGTGGGGCTGCTCGATGCCATCAAGGCGGTGAACCTGCCCACCGTGGAGGTGCACCTGAGCAACATCCACGCCCGCGAGGAGTTCCGCCGCCGCTCCCTCATCGCCCCCGCGGCCATCGGCCAGATTTGCGGGTTCGGGCCGGACAGTTATCTGCTCGCCCTCCGCGCGCTGGCGGCGCGACTGGGGGCCGCCACCGGGTCATGACCGACACGCGCGCGCCGCGGCTGGACCGGCTTCGACAGGCAATCTCGGAGGCCGGCCTCGACGGCCTGGTGGTGTCCGCTCCGGCCAACATATTCTATCTCAGCGGGTTCCGCGGCTCCGCGGGCGCGCTGCTTGTCACCAGCGATCGGGCCCTTCTCTTCAGCGATTTTCGCTATCGGCTTCAGGCCGCCCGGCAGGCGCCGGACTGGGAGTTCGTGGAGGTCCCGCGTCGCCTGTTTGCGCGGCTCGGCGAAACCGCCGCGGAGGCGGGTCTGCAGAGGCTCGGCTTCGATCCCGCCCACCTCACCTGCCAGCGGCGCGAACAACTCGCCGGGGCCGCCCCCAACGTGGAACTAATGCCCGCGGATGGCTTGGTGGAGGAACTGCGGGCGGTGAAATCCGCCGACGAACTGGAGGCGATCCGCGCGGCCGTGGCGCTCTCCGACCAGGCGATGGCGAGACTCGTCGAGTTGCTGCGCCCCGGCGCGGTGGAGCGCGACCTCGCGCTGGAGGCCGAGTTTCTGATGCGGCGCGCGGGTGCCGAAGCGGTGGCCTTCGACCTCATCATCGCCTCCGGGCCCAACAGCGCCCTCCCGCACGCCGAATCCGGAGAGCGCAAACTCGCGCCCGGCGACCTGGTGGTGATGGATATTGGGGCGAGGAAGGCCGGCTACTGCTCGGACATGACCCGCACCTATGCGGTTGGTGAGGCGTCCGCCCAGGCGCGGGAGATCTACCGCATCGTCTACCAGGCCCAACGGGCGGCCGCCGCGGAGGTGCGGCCAGGCGCCGTGTGCCGGGAATTGGACAGACTGGCGAGATCCGTGATAGAGAATGCAGGGTTCGCGGAGTACTTCGGACATGGCCTCGGGCACGGCGTGGGGGTGGAGGTGCACGAGGCTCCCCGCCTGGGCAAGGAAGAGGAAAGACGGTTAGTGGCGGGAAATGTGGTAACCGTGGAGCCGGGCATCTACCTGCCCGAGGTCGGCGGCGTTCGCCTGGAGGATCTGCTTGCAGTTACCGAGGACGGCGCGGAGACCCTCACCCGGTCGCCGATGCCGCCCGAGTTGCCGATAGTCTGACAAACCTTCACAAGGAGACTTGACCATGAGACGCACTGCCGTCTGGCTGACAGTCCTGTTGTGGGCGATTGCCTGTCTGCCCGCCCACGCCATCAAGCTGCGCTACCGCCCCGCCAAGGGCACCGTCGTCAAGCACAAGACCACCCTCACCGGCACCACCACCATGGACATGCCGATGGGGCAAGGCACCATGAACATGACCACGAACGGGTTTATCACCACCACTGAAAAGGTGCTGGAGGCGACCGACAACACGGTCACCGTCGAGAC
>JALGTT010000082.1 GCA_029821235.1 Candidatus Hebobacteria bacterium
CTGAAGGCCGCCTACGACCCGGCGGGAATCCTGGGATGCGGGCGTCTCACATGACACTCGGCGAAACTGCTTGGCTATCCCCTGGCCATGAAGAGGAGGGACGAACCGGGGCGAGGGGGGGTGTCGGTTCGTCCCTCCGTCGAGAACGGCGCCGTTCGCTTTCACAACTCAACTCTGTCGGCTTCCTGGTCGTCCGGTTTCAGTCCGAACGGCACCGCTCACTTAGCATGTACCCGCACCATTCAAACGCCAAACCTGTTCGTGCAGTTCTTCAGACGCCGCTACACCCTTCCATTGACATGATGTAGGCATTTCGCGACACTGCTGTCGCAGGCGCGACCAGGTCAGCATAGGCATAGGAGTGCATGGTCCAATGAAACTCGCAATCGCCGGCAAAGGGGGGGTGGGGAAGACCACACTGAGCGCGGCCCTCGCCCGTTCTCTGCGCAAACGCGGGGAGCGTGTGGTGGCGATAGACGCGGATCCGAACAACTGCCTGGGGAGAGCCCTTGGGGTGCCCGAGGACGCGCTCGGCGGCGTAACTCCCCTCTCCGAGATGAAGGACCTGCTGGCCGAGCGCGCGGGAACGAGCGAGGGAGGGAGTTTCTTCAACATCGCCCCCAAGGTGGAGGACCTGCTCGACAGGTTCGGGATCGAGCACGCCGGCGTAAACCTGCTGGTGATGGGGACGGTGGACGAGCCGGGGGCGGGGTGTGTGTGCCCGGAGAGCGCGGTGTTGAAGGCCCTGGTGCGGCACCTGGTGGGGCTGCCCGACCTGTCGGTGATCATGGACATGGAGGCCGGCCTGGAGCACCTGGGCCGCGGCACCGCGCAACACGTGGGCGCGCTGCTCATCGTCAGCCAGCCGACGCCCGCCGGGGCGCGCACCGCCGCGCGTCTGGCGCGGCTGGCGCGCGGATTGCATCTGCGCATCCCCGGGGTGGTGATGAACGCGGTCACCTCCCCCGCCGACCTGGACCGGGTGCGCGACCTGCTGGACGGACTGGAGATAGTGGCCACCCTGCCGCGCGACGAATCCGTGGCCGGCGCGGAGGTGGTGCCGGAGTCCGGGGCCTATGTGGAGGCGGTGGACAGGCTTTGCGGACAACTGGCGGAATGGGGAGCGTGAGATGGCGAAGACGATTGCCGTAACCGGAAAGGGAGGGGTGGGCAAGACGGTGGTGTCAGCGCTGCTGGTGAGGCTGCTGGTGGAGGCGGGCCGAGGGGCGGTGCTGGCGGTGGATGCGGACCCGAACCTCAATCTCAACGCGGCCCTCGGGGTGGAGGTGGAGGAGACGGTCGGCGATGTGCGGGAGGAAGGGCTGGACCGCGCGGCCCAACTGCCGGGAGGGATGGCGAAGAGCGAGTTTCTCCGCCTTCGCGTTCAGCAGGCATTGGTGGAGTCCAAGGGTTTCGATCTGCTGGCGATGGGGCGCCCCGAGGGGCCGGGGTGCTACTGTTTCGCCAACTCCATCCTGCGCGCATGTGTGGACCAACTCAGCAAACAGTACGCCTATGTGGTGGTGGACTGCGAAGCCGGCCTCGAGCACCTCAGCCGCCGCACTGCAGGGGATGTTGACCTCTTGGTCATCCTCTCTGACCTCAGCCGCCGCGGGCTGGACACCGCCGCGCGCGTGGTCGAATTGACCAAGGAACTGGAGACCAAGGTGCGCAAGGTGCTGTTCGCGTTCACGCGGGTGCGGGACGGGGTGCCGGAGGAGCTGCTGGCCGCGGCCAGGGAGAGCGGCCTGCCGGAGCCGCTGCTCATCCCGGAGGACCCCGAAATCGCCGCCCTGGACGCACAGGGGAAGCCCCTCGTGGGCGTCGCCGCGGGAGGCCCGGTGCTGGAGGGCGTGAAGCAGTTGCTGGCCGACACCCTGGACTGAAGGGGGGCTGTAGAGCGGGCTCCCCCGCCACGCGGCCGGCGGGCAGACCCAAACCCGCCACTGGCTGGCATAGGACTTGTCTGCCTCGGCTTGCCGCGCGACATTTCGCGCCCGATGGCAACACTAGTTATCGGACGGCTGTGCGCCGAGGCGGGGTGAAAGGGCGATCCATGGGCGAGACGGAGATGGCACACGTTAGCGTGCCGGCGGCCCGCCGCGCGGGGGACGATACCCTCATCCGCGGGCTGCGAGAGCGCCGCGCGGAATCCTGCGCCGAACTCTACGACCGCTTCGCCCCCGGCCTCCACCGATATGTGGTCACCCGCCTGCTGGGGGATGTCGAAGCGGCCGAGGAGGTGGTGGTGGAGGTGATGGTGGCCGCCGCCCGGGACGCGGCCAGGTTCAACCCACGGAAGGCCAGCCTCTCCGCCTGGCTCTATGGCATCGCCCGCCGGCGCGTCAACCTGGAGATACGCCGACAGAAGAGGCGCAAGTCGGTCCCGGCCTGGGCGCAGATCTCCATCACCGCCCTTCGGGAGGCGAGCGATGGGAGCGACCTGGCCGGCGCGGCGGCATCCCGGCTGGACGCGCGGAGGCGGGTGGCGGAGATGGCGGAGGTGCTCTCCGATGTCGAAATGGAGGCGCTCACCCTCTCTTGCATCGAGGAACTCTCGGTGCGGGAGATCGGGCAGGTGCTGGGCCGGTCGGAGCGAGCCGTCCACTCGATTCTGCACCGGGCGAGAACCAAGGCCCGAGAAAGGCTGGTGAGGAACGATGGCTGACACTCACCGCGACGATGTGAACGAACTGATCTCCGCGGCCGTGCCCGAGATGGGCCCGGAGACGAAAGAGCGAACGCTGGACAAGATGCTGGCGGTGCACCCGCGCCGCCCAAGGCGAACGCTGTTGTGGGTGATCGGGAGCCTGATCGCTCTGCCCCTGCTGCTCGGAGCGGCGGTGGCCTCCGGCATGCTCTCCTCCCCGGACGAGGGCACGCTCTACTACCGAGGCGCGCGCGGATTCGGCCCCGGCCAGAGCTGGGACCACATATTCAAGTTTCTCACCGGACAAGCAAACCCGGAACCGGCCATGCCTTCCTCCGATTCGGATCCTTCTCCGGTGAGCGATGAGATCGTGTGGGCCACCAACCTGACCCCGGAACTGCATCCCACCCACTGGGACATCATGATCCGCAGGAGCGATGGCACGGACTTCAACCTCACCCAGGCCGCGGGCATCGGAGGCCTCAACTGCAGCCCCAAGTGGTCTCCCGACGGCACCATGATCGCCTTCCAGCACTGCAATGCGGTGGGGGACAAGCCGGCCTGCAAGGACGGATTCGCGGTCTGGATAGTGAACGCAGACGGGTCGGACGCGCATCCCCTCTTCCCCGAGGGAGCCCCCAACTCGATGCACCCGGTATGGCATCCCGATGGCCGCCATCTGCTGTTGGAACTCGAGGGGGAGGAAGGCGTAATGGTTGCGAACCTGGAGGGGACGGAAGTCTGGCCCCTGCCCAACGTGGGGGGCGACCCCGTCTTCTCCCCGGACGGCTCCATGATCGCCAGCAGCGTCACCGTGCGGGACGAGGTGGAGGGCAGCCCGGGGGTGTGGCGACAGTTGGTGATCACAGATGCCGAGGGCAACGACCCCAGAGTGTTGGTCGAGCAGTTCATCGCGGACGCGGACATAGAGGGGCGCTACCCGACGCAGGAGCAGCAGCTCGGGGACCCGGAGATGGACTGGGTGGCAGATCTCCACTGCTGGGTAGGGCCCGGCAAACCACAGTGGTCGCCCAGGGGAGACAAGATCGCCTTTCTCGCCGCGCTCCCCTTCGACCCCGAAGGGCCCTACTACCGGGACCAGGTGCAAGTGTGGATCTACGACCTCAGGAACGATGAGCTGACCCAGGTCACAGATCAAGGGGGACACTACGGCCTGGTCTGGCGAAGACCCGTGGAGTAGCCTGCGGCGCGCGGCCGCTTCCGGGCGAATCCCCGGTCTGTTTGAGGGCGCGACGCCCCCTTCCTCTCGGCGAGGACACCGAAGAGCGCGGTGTCCTCGTCGCGTTGGCAATAATATGATATGGTGGCTTTCGCTCAGGCAAGGCACTGCTTTACCGGGAGGGGCAATGGCGGAGAGCGAGACGAGCGCCTCCATCGCGGAATCGAGAGGAGACGACGGTCATCTGGCGGCCGGGCTGCGTGCGGGTGAGCGGTGGGCCCACGCGGAGCTGTGCCGCCGGCTCGGCCCCCCGGTGCATCGGTTCATCTGGAACCGTCTGTCGGGAGACGAGCAGACGGCCGAGGACCTGATGATCCAAACCCTGGCGGATGCGGCGCGCAATATCGGCCACTACGACGAGCGCAAGGCATCCCTGAGGGCCTGGGTGTTCGGCATCGCCCGCAGACAGATCCTCCTGGAGCGGCGGCGAAGGGCTCGGCGCAAAGCGGTCCCGGAGGAGGCAAAGGTGCCCCTGTCCCAGGTCTCGGAGATGGCCGCGCAGCTGAACCTCGCGGACTCCGCCGCGGCCCGTCTCGATGCCAGACGCCAGGTGGCCGAACTGGCAGCCTGCCTGTCCGATGCGGAGATGGAGGCCCTGAAACTCCATCACGTGTATGGGTTCTCAGTGGAGGAGGTCGCCCACATCACCGGTCGGTCCCGGCGAGCCGCCGATTCACTCTTGCACCGGGCCAGACAGAAGGCCCGGGAAAGGCTGGCGCGCGATGAGTGAAGACCGATTCCGGAGAGAGCTCGCCGACCTGCTGGAGGCCGAGGAGGCCACACCTCCATTGCCCCCGGGCTGGCAGGAACGAGCAATGCAGGCGATGGCGACGCCACGTCGCGGCCGGGTGCAGCGCGGCAGGTTCCAGACCGCAGTGGTCGCCGCGCTCGTGCTGCTCGCGCTCGGCATGGTTCCCTACTCCGCGCGCAACGCAGCGCCCTCGGCCGTGTCCGGCGCACTTCCCCCTGAAGTCCTGGCCGCGGAGGTCGGCGAGCCACCGTCCGCACCGGCGCCCGCTTCCGAGCGGAGTGAATCCACGCCCCCGTCCGAGTGGGAAAAAACCCTGCTCCCCTACCGGAGACGCGCGGCGGACTTCGTGAAAGAGCGCTGCCCCAACGACCCGGAGATGCTGCTCGCCGCGGGCCTGCTCACCAACGATGCAGAAGATGCCCTCTCCCTGCTCAAGAGGGCCGTGGACAAGAGCGACTCTCCGGCCGCTTGGGCGGCCTATGTCACACAACTCATACGGGCACTGGAGCTGACATACGAGCGGCCCGGCACTTGGGGCATGGATCCCGAAGACGAGAAAGCCATGGCCGAATTCGAGTCGTTCGTAGAGGAGCGCAATGCCCCGCGGAAGCTCGATCCCGCAGAGGCGGCCCCGGTACTTGAGGCGATCGCCGACTGGGAGCGGGCCGACCCCGAGAACGCGATGCCCCTCGCGGCCGAAGTGGTCTACCTCTACGGGCTGCATGAGGATGAGAAGGCCCTCGCGCGCTGGCGACACGCGGCCGGCTTGCCGGTGGCATCCACCCGGATGCAGGAGCACTTTCACGCTCTCGCTCGACTTCTTCATGCCATGGGCATGTCCGACATGCAGGCGATTCAATCTTCCTATCAGATAAAGCTGCCCTCTTACAGCAGCCGATTCCGCACCTGCGCGCGCATCGCCTGGTATGAAGGGCGGCTGGCGCAGATGGAGGGCCGGGCAGATGACGCCATTGCGTGGTGGAACTCCACCATCGCTGTTGGACGGCACATACAGGAGTCAGCGAACACCATGGTGGAGTATCTCGTCGGCTCGGCGGTGGAGGCCGTCGGCGCCCAGCCAGCCTGGAAGTGGTACCTGGGCGTGGCGACAGGGATGAAGGAGGGACCGCTGCTGAAGGGCCGCTATTTCTGGGGCCCACAGCACGAATTCTACGTGAGCCAGGTGGGCGAGGCCGCGGATGCGAAGGTGCGAGACTCCCTCGTCAAAGCGAAGGTGCGCAGCCAGAACGCGCGCAAGGCGCTTGGCGAGCTCCTGGGACTGCAACTCGCCTGGACCCGCCTCTTGACGGCCTCCGCGCTCGTCTCCCTTCTCGTCGCCTCTCTGGTGGTTCTCTTCGCCGCGTCGGGATCGTGGCGGCGAAGGCAGGCCGACGAGGCCACTCTGCTCTCGCCGGGATGGCGAGCGGGGATTGTGGTCGTAACCGTGATTCTCGCGGGCCTGGCCGCGACACTGATGCTGACCTCTCCGGTGATGGCGTCGAGTGTCGGGCTCCGCGTCCTCGTGCTCGCACCTCTGACGCTTGTGCTCTGCTGGCTGCTGGCCTTGCTGCTTCCTCTGCTCGCCCCGACGCCCGGGAGCGCGGCTCACCTCGGCCTGGCGGGGGAACCTGCGCCGCACTCTCCCCCTCAGCATCGCCCTCTGCGCGCTGCTCGCCATCGCGCTGGCAATCGGAGGAAACGTGGTGCAGAGGCGGTGGATCGCCGAGTGGTACCGTGGGTCGCCCACCGAGATGGAGCGGATCGCGCAGGTCCTCGGTCCCGCCTGGACCAACCCGGAGATCCCGCCGGACTCCTGGCGGGCCGAGTATCCGCCGAAGGGGAAGAAGTAGTAGAGGCGGGGCGGCCGCGGGCGCCGGCTCTACGCGCCGGCGATCCTCTTCGGGTGGCAGAGCGCGCCTGGCTCCGCGGCGAGCCGGCCGCAGTGGATGCACTGGTACTTCAGGTGCTCGATCTGCGGGTAGCACATGTGGCGCGCGTCATCGGTCTCCGCCCCGCAGTACTTGCAGACATACGGTTTCACCACCGGGAACGGCCGACACAGGTGCCCTCTCTCCGTGGTGACGGCTCCGCAGGTCTCGCATACATGTCCCACTTCATTCGGTTCAGACACGATTACCTCCGTAACTCCACCAGCGCGCTCATGGCAGCCGGCGGTCCTCCTCCACACTGGCCCACCGCCGGGACCACGCGAAAGCCTCCGCGTATCGCACCGCCCGCTGGATGCCGCGGTAGCGGGCGGTGACTTCCATCCATTCCAGCGTGTCGAACACCGGATGCCCCGCCCAGGGACGCACCTCGCTGGCATGCAGCTCCATCATGCGGCGCTTGGTCTCGAAGTGTTCGGTGATGTCCACATAGGTGTCGGGGACAAACCCCAATCCTCCGACCGTGTCCATGTGGTAGATCATGGCGGTCGGCACGCAGGGCGGAACATCGGTCTCGATCCCCTTTTGGAAGGCCATCATGTAGCACTCGTCGGTCAGTTCCGCCGCCATCCGGTGGTCGATCGAGTAATCATCCGGGTAGTGCCCGAAGATGACATCCGGGTTCGCCTGGCGGATGGCATCCACCAGCGGCAGTTTCTTCTCGAAGGTGCGCGGGAGATTGAAGTCTTCGTATCCCATCCAGACAAGAGACGCGCCAACAAGCGAGGCGGAGGCCTCCGCCTCCTGCTTGCGGATGGCAACTGCCTCCTCATAGGAGAGTTCGTCGTGCTTTCTCACCCCCGGACAGAGCACGATGATGGTAATAGTATGCCCCCCGGCCGCATACTTCGCCAGAGTCCCCCCTGCCTGCAGTACCACATCGTCGGTGTGCGCGCCAATCGCCAGTACTCTCATGACACCCATCCCTCGCCCTGAACGCTCCTGGGTTGACGGCTTGCTTTCGGCTTCATCAGACAGACTCCTGCCACCCTCTTCGCCAATCGCGGCCGCGGGAGGTGTCCAGGCATGTTGTGCGGTAGAAAGGGCAGGAGGGGCCCGTGCGGCCCTCCCTCAGGAGGCAGAAAATGAAGATCTTGTTGCTCGTCGCGGCGGCCGGCCTGGCGATGGCCAGCGCCTCGTCGGGCGAGGCGAAGACCTATCGCGTGAGCGATCTGAAGACGCTTCGCAAACTGTGTGCCGAGCGGGCGAATCCCGGCGACATCATCGAGATTCTCCCCGGCACCTACTACCTGGAGGAATCCCACATCCCCGTGCTGCGCAGCGGAGAGCCGGGCCGGCCCATCGTCATCCGCGGCCTGCTGGAGGACGGCCGGCCTCCGGTGATAGACGCCAGCAAGACCAATGTCAAGCGCGGCATCTTCCGCACCGAGGCGGAGACCCATGACGTGGTGTTCGAGGACCTGGAGCTGCGGAATGCCTGGGGATCCCGCTTCCGCGACCGTCCCACCTATGGGTGCAACGCGGGCGCGATCTACTTCCAGGGGAAGAATCTCACCGCGCGGCGCATCCACACCCACCACAACGAGGACGGCTGGTTCGCCACCCACGACTCGGACAACATCCTCATCGAGGACTGCGAGATAGACCACAACGGCACTCTGTTCGAGGGCGAGCACAACGCCACCCACAACTTCTATTTCTGCGCCCACCGCCAGATCGTTCGCAACTGCTACATCCACCATTCCACCGAGGCGGAGAACTTCAAGAGCAGGGGACACCACACCATCTTCGCCTACAACTGGGTGGAGGAGGACGGCGGCTACAGCGTGGAGGTCGCCAGCGACAACGACGGCAATACCCTGTGGATCGGCAATGTCATCATCAAGCGCCCTCCCGGCGGCCGCTCGCAGCGGCGAATCCTGGGGGTGGGAGACGGCACGGGGGTGGCCCGGGGCACGCTCACCATGATCAACAACACCATCATCTCCACCACGCCCGACGACCCCTACCTGTTCACCGAGCGCTCCTCCACCTGCCACGTGGTGCTCATCAACAACGTGTTCGCGGGCCCCTCCAGGCGGATCTTCGACCGGCACGGCAAAGGCTCCATCACGGGCACCAACAACTGGTTCCCGCAGGGAGCCGAAGTCCCGGACACGTTGCAGAACAGCATCTTCGGCGATGACCCCGGATTCGTGGACCTGGCGGGAGGGGATTTCCGCCCCCGGCCCGGCTCCCCCCTGATAGAGGCCGGGCATCCCTCACCCGAATTCCTCAACCTCCGCGGTGAACTGGAGAAGGTGGTTCCCGCCTTCCATCCCAGCCGGAGGCCGCCCAGGTCGCCGCGCCCTCACGCGGGGCGGCTGGACATCGGGGCCTTCGAGTACGTCGCAGAGTGAGTGAAGGCTACCTCGGGGCCTGCTCGCCCTGTGCCGCCCCGGCGGAGCCTTCCTCGGGGGCCGGCTTCGAGGCCCCGGGCAGCACGAAAAGCGCCCGCACCTCCTTCGCCACCAGCGGCTCCTCCCCCCGCCACGCGATCGCCTTCACCTCGACCCCCGGGGCCAGTTCCGTCAGACTCAACTCCCCCAGGCGCAGGAAACTCACCTCCGCGCCGGGCCGAATCACCACCGCCACCTCCCTGGCGGGGGCGACGGTGAGGGGATCGAGTGCTGTCACCTCACCCTTCGCAAACAAGGGCACTCCCAGGGGCTCCGGCCGGAGCCCCTGCACCACCACCGTGTCCCCCAGGCGCAGGTGCCTGGGGAGGCACAGTTCCGTCTTCACCAACTCGGTGTCCCGGTTGACCGCCACCACCACCCGCCCGGCCGGCTGGCGGCGCTTGGGCTTGGTCGCCACCGTGAAAATGTTCTCCTTCAGGTTGACCTCCACCACCTGGCCGTCCACCAACATCGGCACGCGGGCCACCGGGGCCTGCCACTCCTTCGCGCCGGGCAGGGCGCCGGCGTTATTCTCTGCCTGTCCTTCGCCGGCGGCCGCAAAGGCCGTACCCAGCGCCAGGCACGCCGACAATGCGAGCAATCGCCATCCTCTCATCGGTTACCTCGCTGGTAGCGGTTCCATCCCGGCCCCCAGGGGCCGCTCAGCGCGCCGGCCGGGGGAAGGGGCACGCCGGCCCCCATCGCGGCCATCGCCGCCTTCTGGTAGGACATCTCCCGGATCGGCCGGCGGGAGTTCATCGGGTGGATGTGGCTCAACGCCTCGGCCGCCTGCTGGAGATCGGCCCGCGCCTGCTCCAGTTCCCCCGCCGCGATCTCTACCCTCACCGCCGCGCCGAGGGCCGAGACATTGTATCGCTGCTTCCGCGCGGCCTGCTTGACGAGGGGGAGGATGTCATCCACCGGCCAGTTGTGGGAGAGGACGATCTCGGCCAGCATGGCGGCCGTTTCGCCGTAATCCGGTGCAATCTCCAGGGCGCGCTTGAGGGGTTGACCTCCACGGCCTTCATCAGGGCCGCCTTGGCCTCGGGGCCGCGCTTGGCCCGGTGGTAGGACTGTCCCAGGTAGAACCAATCCCGGTTGGCCTTCCGCACCTTCTTGAGTCCATACCAGTCGGCGTGCACCACGGTCCACATGGCGAGCAGCAGCGCCCCACAGCCCAGCAGCGTCAACCACGGCCGCCGCCCGCCCGTCCGGTCCCGCCGCCAGGCCCGCGCCGCCGCGCGCCTGGTGCGCCATCCGCCGAAGGCCATCCCCAACAGGCCGAGCGCGGCCAGCCCCCCGAAGCGCAGGGGCAGCAGCCTCAACACCGAAGCATGTTCCCGGCCCCACTCGTAGCTGACGTTGTTGGGTATCTCGTACGCGTTCCAGTAGAGCACGGCCTTCTTCAGCAACAGGAGAAGCGCTTTTCCGGGCTGGGTCCGCCAGAACTCCAGCGCCCGGCCCGTCCAGTAACGGTCGGTGACATCGAACACCCCCGCGTCGATCGCCGCGTACCAGGTGCGCTCCCATTCGATTCCCGCGGGGATGGGGGAATAGCCGTCGGCCTGCGGGTTGTTTCCGGTGTAGAGGTTGATTCCCGCATTGCTGGCGATCAGCACGAAACGCCCGGAGATCAGGAAATTGCGCGCGGTGATGGGCAGGATGATGAGCAGGATCCCCAGCACGAACATGGCGGCCCGCCGAATCAGGCCTTTCACCCCGAGGCGTCCTCGGAGGTATACCGCGAGCAGCCCCAGCGCCCAGAACGCCAGCAGCAACATGTTCCCGCGGGTGAGGCCCAGCAGCCCCAGCACCATTCCACAGCCCAGCCACCGGTTGGGGCTCGGATCGTCCAGCGCGCGCAACACCAACAGGAGGAGAGAAGTGGCGAGGAAGGCGGCGAGCGCGGTGTCGAGCAACTCGCCGTCGTTGAACACCCCCGGGCTGTAGGCGGCCGCCAGGATGCCCGCCGCGATGCCGGCCGTGGTCCCGAACACCCGCTTCCCCACCAGATAGGCGAGGCCGCAAGTGACCGCGCTCAGCGCCAGTTGCAGCAAACGCGCGGAGAACAAACTCGGATTTCCCTGGCCGAAGAGCGCCTGATTCAGGGCGAGGAAGTAGGCGTACAGCGGGGGTTTGGCCATCACCTCCGGAGTGCCCATGCCCAAGGTGCGCACCAGCGACTCCGCCCACTGATATTGGGTGCGCGAGTCGAGGACGGGAAAGTAGAAGAACGGCCAGTGGACTATCTGGGCCAGGTACGCCATCCGCGGAATCAGGGCGAGGGCGATGATCGCCCCCATCTGATAGCGCCAGTCCCCGCGAAAGCGCTCCCGGAGGCCTCTGGAGGGTGAGTTGTCCGCGGTCGCCGTCTGACTCACAGAAGTTCTCTCCGCTCTACCGTTTCCGCGTGGAGGCGCGCTTCTCCTGTAGCGGCCCTCATGCCGGAAGAGGAGGCCGGAGGGCGCGCGCCGAATGTGCAAGACAACCGCGGCGGACCACCGCCCGCGCAGTGAGTCACCCCCGATGATCCTGGTTACCGGTGGCACGGGTTTTTTCGGCAGCCACCTGATCCCTCGTCTCGTGGACGCAGGCGAACAGGTGCGCGTGTTGGCGCGCCACCCGGTCCCTCTGCCGACGGTGGAGATGGTAGCGGGAGATGTGCGGGACCTGTCCGCGGTGGTGAGTGCGGCGCGGGGTTGCCGCGCGGTCATCCACCTGGTGGGGATCATCCGGGAGCGGCGAGGAATCGGTTTCGAGGCGCTCCATGTGGGGGGGACGCGCAACGTGATCCGCGCCTGCCAGGAGGCGGGTGTGCCGCGCCTCCTGCACATGAGCGCGCTGGGGGCGCGCGCCGGGGCGCGCAGCCGCTATCATCGAACCAAGTGGCGCGCGGAGGAACTGGTGCGGGCCTCCGGGCTCGCCCATACCATCTTCCGCCCCTCCGTGATGTTCGGCGCGGGAAACGGGTTCCTGCGCCAGGTCCGCGACCTGGTGCGCCGCGGGCCGGTGGTCCCCGTCATCGGCGACGGCCTGGCTCTGCTCCAGCCCGTCTGGGCGCGGGATGTGGCGAGGTGTTTCCTCGCCGCCCTGGAGAAGCCAGAGACACAGGGGCAGGCCTATGAACTCGGCGGACCGGAGGTGTTCGGGTTCGTCGAGATCCTCGACCTGGTGGCCCGGGAGGAGGGAATCGAGAAGCCGAAGATTCATCTCCCCGTGCCCCTGATGCGGCCGGTGGTGGGCGTCCTGAGCCGGCTTCTGCCAGGCTTCCCCATCACGGGCGACCAACTCATCATGCTGCTCGAGGACAACGTCTGCGACATCGCCCCCATGCGCCAGGTGCTGGGCGTCGCCCCCGCCCGCCTCGCCGACCACCTGAATGACTGACGGCGGCGGCCTGGGATGTTCTGTAGGGCGGGCATTCCCATGCCCGCCGAGGAGCCACAGGCTGGGAGCCTGTGCCACTCCGGGGCGGGAGACCGGCGGGGGATCCCTCCCCCCGGAGAGCGAAGAC
>JALGTT010000083.1 GCA_029821235.1 Candidatus Hebobacteria bacterium
AAGGAGTGTCTGGTGGACTTTTCGGTGACCCGGGCCAGCCAGCCGGACCACCCAAGGGTGTGGAAGGATGCGCAGGGGACGTTGGCCAGGAGGAAGCAGTGTCGGCCTCTGGGTGGACCGGGAGGAGGCGGAGGAGGAGGGGGTGGAGGTGGAGGAGGGGGCGATGTGACTGAGGACAAGGGAGAGGTGTGGTTTTGGCCAGGAAACACGCCGCAGAGGAGTTGGACGATTTCGCTGATGCGACGCGCCACATGGACGCTAGTAAAGCGAGGCTATTCGGCATTCGTGGAGTACGGCGGAAGGAAAGAGTTCCTTCTTAATAGAATCAACCGGTCGCCTAAACTCGTTGGTCTGTACCTCGACGCCCATGGCTGGTGTATGGACCGCCTGGAGGGGAGTCTCCAATACCAGGGTTGCGCGGCTGGCAGTTTTGATGGCTGCGGAGAGGCATTGAGAAGCGAGGATGCGGAGTGCGGCGAGGACGTGGTGGTGGCACCGCCCAGCTCAGCTATGGCAATCTTGAGTGACTGGAGCCACGTACAGGACCCTGGGGCCTTCGTCTTCTTCATGCCATGCCACTGTATCCGCGACGAAGATGGCTCGCTGTCCACAGACAAAGGCACTGCCGAGCGCTGGTACGCGGGGGCACTGGGGGTGAACTCGGCCAAAGTCGGGTTCTGCCCATTGCATTTTGGGTGGTCCTTCCCTGACGGCACGAGGATTGGGATCGACCAGTTCGTGGCGAAGTTCCGCTAGGGGGAGGGAATGGTATGCGAGAGGCAGCCACCGTGCGAGCGATGAGAGGTGGCGAACGGCATGGAGGCCACCGAGGTTGCTACGCGGCGGCGGTGGTCCTGCTCGTCCTGGCCTGCCTCTCGCCGGGGTGCGTCAACCATCGCGGCGGTGACCAAGGGCTCGTAGTCGCGCCGGTGGTGACGGACATCAAGGAGATAGAGGCTGTGGACTGGGCCTCGCTGGCCGCGCCTGCCACACAAGGCAACGCGGCGGCGTCTGAGGTGCCGGGGGGGACGCTTCCGAAGGGCTGGAGCGACGTTTGGTGGTTTCCGGGAGGGCGCTGGTCATTGGCGGTTGGTGAGCGGGTCGGTCAGAATGGCATTGAGCGAGAGGTGGGGCTGTGGGTGTTCGATCGTGACCGTCGGTGCGTGGGACGCGTGTCCGGCATTCCAACAGCCGGCATAGAGGACGCTCGGGACGTACGGGCCGCTTGGGACAGCTCCGGCAACAGAGTTGCTGTATGGTTTGCGGTTCCAGGAGCACCCAGGCATAGCATCATCGGGGTGGTCAAGGTCTCCTCGCTTGTGATGGAAGTGGTGCACGAGTGGCCCCTGGCCAAGATGGACCTTGCCCGTAGCGGCCTTGATGTGCTTGTCTGGTCACGAGACGCGGTGATCGTAGTGCGAAGCCGCCAGGGCCGGAACGCGGTCGAGGCTGTGCAGCCATCAACAGGCGTGGTTCGCACGCTCCTATCCGAGGAGAGTTGGAGGCCGATCTGGCACGTTGCCGTGTCTCCACAGGGCAGAGTGATCGGGTTTGACAAGTTCCTGGGGCATCGTCGCGGCCCCTTCGGGACATACCTTGTGGAGGTGGCCTCCGGCAGAGTGTTTCAGCTGACAGGTGAACGTGGGTTGTCATACCACCATATGCTCGTCGGCCTCGAGAGCGAGAACGCGGCGATAGTGGTAGTAAGTCCATTCTCCGAGCACTCGCGGTGGTATCGGGTGCGGTTCGACTTATCGCAAAGGGGGGCATCTATTGAGCAATCCGCGGATGAAGTGGAGGCCAATTCCACACCGCGGCCTCGGTAGGTGCTCACGCTTGCGAAGGGGGGCGACGACCCAGGGCTGAAGATCTTGCCGGTGTCGTGAGGAGGGATGTCCCGGCAGGGCGGGGCGTGGGCTGGGGGATGGAGGGGAGGGGAGCAGGAGGATAAGGGGGGAACCAGGGGCCGAGTGTGGGATGGAGAGAACATCCGGGATGAGATCAGTGGGGCGGACACGCTGCTGGCGGTGTACACGCTGGCGCCGCGGGGTTATGGGGATGTGATTGCCATGCGGCGGTACGATTCATCGAAGTTCTACCACTTCGACGGGCGGGGGAGCAGAGGGCAACGGCCGGCGGGCGTAGGCACGCCCGCCCTACAAAACGATTGGCTGGCGCGAGACTTGTCTGCCTTGGGCCGAATGACAGTGTTCAGAACGGCCACAGGCAGGGTGCCCGCGTCGTAGATGGGTATCCGCGCCCTAGAGAATGTTCAGCGTGGTAGGAGTGCGAGGAGCGGCTGGTGGAGCTGGCGGGATTCGAACCCGCGACCTCTTGCATGCCATGCAAGCATTCTCCCAGCTGAACTACAGCCCCACGTGAAGACAATGGCATTATATCCATACGCGCGGGGCGGCTCTAGGGCTGGCGGCGGCGCTCGCAGGTGGCGAAATCCGGCGACAAGCGCCCCTCCAGGTCCTTGAGGGCCACGGAGAGGAAGCGGCGAGGGGAGCACTGCGCCATCTTGATCACAATCCGGTTCCATCCCTGCCTGAGTTCGACCGAGAACTCGTCCCCGCTGGCGCGGCCGTCGGGCGGGCGGTGCTCGTGCTGCTGCCAGACCTCCTGCCCGTTGCACCACACCTTGGTGCCGTCGTTGCAGGCCACCCGAAGGCGGGCCCGCCGGGCGCGGTGGGCGAGCACGTCGGAGGCGAGGTAGTAGGTGCCCTTCTCACCCGCCAGCCCGCCCACCAGGTTGACGGCGGGCTCCGGCGCGGGGAGGGACTGCCACCCCTCGCCCCCCAGGGGAAGCTGGCCGGAGAGAATCGCCTCGCTCTCCGGTGGGTGGGCCTGGTCGAAGTCGCCGTAGGGGCCGGAGGCATACCACATCACCTCCCCGATCAAGGTGAAGGGGACCACCGACTCCGGGCCGGTCTCCACGGAGATGAACAACAGGAACGAATTCGCAGGCGCGATCGCCGCCTGGCCCTCCTCTGCGATGATGGTGGCGCTGAAGGAGACGCTGCCTCCCTCCGACAATTCGAGCGGCTCGGAGCCGCTGGTCTGGCCGGGAATGGTGATGACGAACCCGGGGGGGCCGGAGATTCTGGCGCTGACGGCCGCACGCTTGGCTCCGAGGTTGGCGATGGTGATGGTGAGGCGGCAGGGCGCGCCATAGCCGATGGTGGGAGGGCCGTCGTGGTCAATGTAGATGCCCAGGTCCCCCCGCCTGCGGTAGGTCACATAGGGGCCCACCGACAACTGCCGCAGGAACTCGTCGGTGTCGGGGATTTCCAGCGCGGAGGGAGCGTTCTCCGGCAGTTCCTCTACCAGTTCCACGCGGCCGATGGAGTGGGTGCGGACCACCATGCACCCCAGGTCGCAGGTGTCCGAGACGAGAGCGGAGAGCGCCGGATTGGTGTTGAGCCCCACCAGTGTGCCGGCGACATCGAGATGCGAGGGCAAGATCCCCCGCCACTCCTGGGGGATGCCCTCCTCACCGAGGGCGGCCCCGATCACCGCGCCGGCCGCGCCGCCGACGGTGGCGGCGCTCCAGCCACAGCGGGCGGCGGTGGCAACCGTGCGGCTGAGGTCCTGCGAGCCGTCGAGCAGGGCGAGCGCGAGCAGCCCCGCGGCGACCACGCTGTCCCGTACGTCGTCGGACGGATAGGCGCGGAGCAGCATCTCCCGGGTCCGCCTCCAGTCGGCGAATTCGCCGTGCCAGCGCGCGATATCCCTCACCGCGCGCGCCACCCGTGACTCCGCGGGCAGGAACTTGAGGCCCAGCTCCAGCAGGCGGCCGGGGTCGGATTCCGCGAAGGCGGCGCTGACCAGGGCCGCCACGAGGATGGCGGCCTCCACGCCCGTGCCGGAGTGGTCGAGGCCGGCGTCCTGGCGGGCGAGCACGGCGGCGGCCTCCGGGTCGGCGGGAGCCAGCATCCCCCACAGGTCCGCGCGGGCCATCGCCCCCGGCGCCTCGCGGAAGGGATTGTCGAACACCCCGGAGAGGGGCGGGTCAATGCCCCGGCGGAGATTGGCGAAGGCGTGGCCGTACTCGTCGCGGAACACCGAGAGGTGCCTGAGCCAGGCCGCAGTCAGGCCCTCGCTGGTGAGATGGGGGCCGGAGGCGGCCAGCGCGCGCAGGGAGAGCAGTTCAAGGGCGAAGCAGTCGCAGGGCCGGGGACGCGCGTCGGTCAGGGCCTGCGGGTCCCCCGCGCTCTCCTGGGCTTGCTTCTGGCCGTCGCTGGCGGATCCGGCGGTGGCGCCGATCACTTTTCCCAGCCAGGCCCCGAGCACGCGGTTGCGGTATTGGCTCTCCAGAAGCGAAACCATGTCAGTCGCTCACCTGCGGTGCCGTGGTATACTGACCCCCGCCCGCGTGCCGGAGGCCAGCACTTTTCCTGTTCTTCGGTCTCGAAGGGGTGCCGCCCTGCCGGCCTTGTCGTTTGGTATGTCCATAGTTGACGCCTTCCAGGTCCTCCCGGCGTCCCGCGCCAGAGGACTCGCAGAACCGGCGGGGAAGAGCTTACTGTTGATGTCCCCCGCGGCGCATTGATTCTGGGAGTGGTCACGGGAATGCCAGAAGCCGGAATGCCTCAAGCCGGACGCATGCTGCTGGACTTGCTGATCCTGTTCACCTCGGCGAAGATCGCCGGGGGGATATTCACACGCCTGCGGATGCCGGCGGTGGTGGGGGAGATCCTGGCCGGGGTGATCATCGGGCCCTATGCGCTGGGGCTGTTCGAGATCACGGAGTTCCACGATCTGTTCGCGGAACTGGGGGTGGTGTTCCTGCTGTTCACGGTGGGGCTGGAGACCGATCCCAAGAGCCTGTTGCGGGTGGGCCGAGAGGCAGTGGCGGTGGGGACGGCCGGGGTGGTGCTGCCGTTCCTGTTCGGGTATGGGCTGATGCACGCGCTGGGCCATTCGGTGCCGGAGGCGCTGTTCGTGGGGGCGGCTCTCACCGCCACCAGTGTGGGGATCACGGCGCGGGTGATGACCGATCTAAAGCGAATCACCACCCGGGTGGCAAGGGTTATCCTGGGGGCGGCGGTGATTGACGATGTGCTGGGGATGCTGGTGCTGGCGGTGGTCTCGGGGATGGCGGTGGGAATACTCTCCGCCTCACACATCGCCCTGCTCACGGTGGAGGCCGTCGCCTTCTGTGTGCTGGCGGTGGTGCTGGGGAGGCCGGCGGTGCACCGGGTCAGCCCGCACTTCACCCGCATCGTCGGAGATGCCAGCAAAGATCCCCTGTTCGCCCTCGCGGTCGCGCTCTGCTTCGGGTTCTCCGTGATCGCCTTCAAGATCGGGCTGGCGGGGATCATCGGGGCGTTCTTCGCCGGTATCCTCTTCGCCGAACTGAAGGAGGCGCCCCAACTCCGCCGTTCCATGGAGCCCATCCACGAACTGCTGGTGCCCATCTTCTTCGTGCTGATGGGGGCCAAGGTGGATGTACACAGACTGTTCACCATGGAGGTGCTGCCCATCGGCTTGCTCATGACCGGGCTGGCGATCGTGGGGAAACTGGCGGGATGTGGAGCGGCGGCCCTGCCGGGCGGCCGCTGGCACGCGCTCACCATCGGCGTCGGCATGATCCCCAGGGGGGAGGTGGGCCTGGTGGTGGCGATGATCGGACTGGACAGCGGGGTGGTTTCGAACGACGTCTACGGGATGGTGGTCCTCATGTGCATCGTCACCAGCTTGGTCGCCCCCCCGGTGTTGCGACCGCTGCTGGCCAGCCCGGCCATGATGGAGGAACCGCCGGGGCCGGTGGGAGAGGGGCGGCCGTAGCGGCCGCTGCCAAACCCCGGCCCGTCCGTCATCCGTTCAGGTGCTGCTGAGGCCGATGCCGCGGGATGGTGTGGAGCGGCCTCCGCCGGAGGTCTCTCACCAGGGGCAGCCAACGCAGGAGCGCCTTCGCCGCCAGCGCCGCCAACAGAGGCCCGGTGAGCACCACATTGATGTTCCAGCGAACCGCCTCCGCAAACTCGCCATGGAAGAAGTGGGACAGCGCGCGCACCGTGCCGCAGAAGGGGCAAGTGTGGAAGATGGCGCGGATGAGGCAGAGCGATGGGCCGTGCTCGACCCAGGAGGTGGGTATCACCATGAGGGCCGCCACCGCGGCCACTATCGCCCCGCGCTGGACGGTCCCTGTCACTTCCGCGCCAGAGGCCGGCCCTCGGCATCCGGCAACTTGTCCATGGCGATGAGTATCACGTCGATCAGCCACCAGACCCCGCACAGCCCGCCGGTCAGCAGTTTCAGCACCCCCAGCCCCACGTATCCCAGGTAGAAGCGGTCCACACCGAAGCCGCCCACGAACACGGACAACAGCAACGCCACCAGCCAGTCCTTCTGTTCCTGCTGCCCCGGATTCGCGGCCGGGCTGGAGAGAGATGCACCGCAGTTGGGGCAGGTCTGCGCCCCGTCCGCCACTTCGCTGCCACATGAACGACAGATCATGGTCCAGTCCTCCCTGATGCAGCCTGATGTGACGACTACGAGACTCTTCTCTGGCTTCAGTTACCTTGTGTCGGGGAACGGTTCCACAACCGAACGCCCGTCGTCCCCCTTCGCAAGGGGCTAGTGGTCAGGTCTGTGCCCGCGATCGCTTCACTTGCACCTCCCCTCCCTCAAGCAGATAGAGCAGGGGCTGGGGGCGGTCGACGCCGGGCAGGTGGGCGGGCCGCTCCTGCCACGGGGTCACCGAGAGCACGTTGGCCAGGTCCATCCAGAACTCCAGGCGCGCCGGGTTCAGGCCCCACGTCATGTGGAAGTGATTGGCCGGGGTGTACTGCTTGTACTCGGCCATGGTGGCGTACTTGGGGGTGACGAAGGTGTGGGGCCAGGTGGGGGTGGAGGTGTTGCACACGGCCTGGGCGAGTTTCCGGGGCAGTTCCACGGTGGCGGCCTCGTCCCACACCAGGGAGAAGAGGTTGCTGGCCGCGCTGTAGGCAAGGCGGCCGGCCAGGCCCTCGATTCCGCCCGGGGAGATGAAGGTCACCGAGTTGCCTCCCCCCGGAAAATAGCCCGGGTCCGCCAGAGGCAGGGACACGCCGGCCATGATC
The DNA here is from genome assembly GCA_029821235.1 of Candidatus Hebobacteria bacterium. GTDB lineage: Bacteria > Armatimonadota > Hebobacteria > Hebobacterales > Hebobacteraceae > S016-27. The sequence continues at coordinate 7,071 of JALGTT010000083.1, forward strand.
TCCTCCACCGAGGCGCCGGGCCTCGCGGCCCAGTCGAGGGAGGCGCTGCCGGAGTTGTCTCCGTCCACGAAGCCCCGCTTCCGCCACAGGGCCTCCGGCTCCACCTCGCCCATCCCCAGCGACTCGGCGAGCTGCGCGATCTCCCACGGCTCCCACACCTTCCGGAAATCCATGAAGAGAGGCGGATTCCCGCCCTTCTCCGGGGCTGCCGTGAGCCAGGTGAAGAAGAGCATGGTGAGCAGGCCCTGCACATCGGCCTCGGTGGCGAAGGGGAGAGGCGCTTTCCGCCCGCGGTGATCGAAGGTGGAGTTGAACAGCGACTCCATCACATCGGCGACGGGCAGTGGCATCCCCCGCGGATCCGATCCCCACTCCAGTTGGCTCATGAAGCCGCCGCCCACCGCGTTCAACTCCTCCAGGAGGTCGCGGGTGATGAGGTACATGGCCAGGCTCTGGTCGAGGCGGGCCCGGTCGTCGGCATCCCGCAGCTCGATGCGGTCTCCCAGGTGGTCGTCCAGCCAGGCGCGGAGCGCCTCCAATTCCCTCCGGTCGCAGGCCTCCTTGTGGAGCATGTCGGCGAGCAACTTCATGTCCAGCCGGGTGATTTCGATGCCGAAGGTGCGCCGGGTGGGGATGATGTGGGCGAGCGCGGTCTCCATGCCCATGGAATCGTGGCCGAAGATGACCACGCGCCGGCCCTTGAGGCCCTGATAGGTGACGGCGGCCGCGGCCCAGTCCACCAGGGCCTCGGCCGTCTTCTCGCTCATCTGCGGCCGCTCCCCGGTGTCGGGCCAGTTGCCGACATTGATGTGCACCAACCGGCCGCACTGGGCGAGCGCGCCGTGGGCGGCATGGGTGAAGACCACCCCGGGCTTGGGGCCGCTGTTGCCGCAGGTCAGGTTGATGGGCGTATCCCAGGGGAAGTGGGCGAGGAGCGACAGCAGGCCCAACTGGGGAAAGGCCCAGGTGTCGGGCGCGCAGACGAGCACCCGCACGCCCTCGGCCTGGAACTGGCGGGCCACCGCGTCGGCCTGGCGCTCGCCGTCCACCAGGATGGGGGAGTAGACGACGCGGACCGGGCTTCCGTCCGGGAGGGCGAGCCGCGGCGCCAGCGCCTCCGCCACCATCTCCACGATGTTGGCGGCGCGGCGGCGGGAGGCTTGGTCTATGCGAGGGTCACAGGTGGCAAAGACGCCGACCGCCGGCGGCAGCGGCGCGGCGGGCGCTCGATCGTCGAGTCTGACAGGCGTGTTCATGGCCCTCCTCCCAGCACAGCGTTTCTCGGCCCGAGCGGGCTTCTACTCCGGGGGCCACTGTTGGATTCCAGGCGAGCGAGGGGCATTCCTACCAC
>JALGTT010000084.1 GCA_029821235.1 Candidatus Hebobacteria bacterium
GCCCTTGTATGTTGGTGAGGGTTGATGTTGAAGAAAGGAGAGAGGAGACGTCGGGCCTGGGAAGGGGAGAAGCTGGTCCCGCCCTGAGCCTTCGAGGCTGGATTGTAGATCAGCAACCCTTCCCTGGGCTCCCGAAAGTCGAACAGTATCTGAGGCCTCCAGTGCGGAGAAGCCTGCATGTACAAGGTTGACCGACCTGAGCCCGGACCAACGTCTCCAGGATTATGATAGCGAGGGAAGAGATGAAAGGCAACGTGTTGGGCATCGATGTGAGCAAGCGGAAGTTCGATGTGGCGCTGCAGCGGGAGGACGGCAATAGCCGCTTGCGCAGAGCGCTGTGGTGGCCCGCCATCGTGGCGATGCGACATAACCCGTTGCTGGCCGGCTTCGCTCAACGCCTCCGGGAGGCCGGCAAACCCACCAAGGTGATCATCGCCGCCGTGATGCGCAAGCTGCTCCACCTCGCCTTCGGCGTCCTCAAGCATCACCGCCCCTTTGATCCCAATTATGCCTGACCGCGGAGCCGAGGAGGGTGGCCACCATCTGCCCCACGAAGAGGCCGAAGAAGGCCGGGCGGAGGCGTTGGTAGAGGCGGAGGCCGCCGAAGCGGTAGATGACGTTCACGATTGCCCAGCCCAGCAGCGCGTTCGCCCAGATGAGGGCGTTGATGCCCCATCCGCCCTGGAGCAGGAAGCCCACCGGGCTGAGCCGCCACCAGGACACGTACATCTGGAGCAGGGCCAGCGCGCTGACGACGAGGCCGCCGGACACCATGGCGGCGATGCCCAGCAGGTCGGGGCCGCGCGGGCTCTGGAGTTTGTCCACCATGTCCCCCCATTCCCAGCGCGGCACCCCGTCATAGGTCCAGGTGTCGGGCAGGGAGGTGATCCCTGTGTGGTAGTGGGCCCACAGCCGGCCGATGGGGCCGAGCACCAGCATCAGCAGCACGGCCGCGGCGAGGGTGAGCACCACGCTGGTGCCGCGCATCCGGCTGGCGTGGAAGATCTTCATGTCGTTGGCGGCGTAGTGCATGAAGGAGACCTTGAACTCGGTCATGAACACCGCGTCCATCTGGTTGAAGAGCACGAAGGTCTGCGGCCGGGCGCCCGCGGTGCCCAGGCCGTCGTCCACCAGGTAGCGGATCTGGGGGCCGCACTCGACGTGGTTGGTGCCCGCGGCGGCGATCACCCGGGTGAGGGAGATGGCGGTCATGTAGAACATGAACAGCAGGATGAGCAGCCGGCTCACCTGCGCTCCGGCCGCGTTGGCGATCAGGCAGAGCACCAACGTGCTGGCGAGCAGGCCGAGGAGGGCGTAGCGGGGCTGGATCAACTCCAGGGGGTCGTGCTGCCTCCATGAGGGGTCCCACCAGGAGCGGAAGGCGCGGACGATGGAGCGGCGGGACTGGTAGAGCACGAACACGCCGAATCCCACCAGCGCGCCGCCCGTCTGATAGCTGAAGAAGGCCCCGGGGTTGAAGGCATAGCGCGCGCCCGCCTGCCCGGTGAACCCGAGAGCGGCCAGCCCCACCATTTCCGTGTAGTACCACACGTGGAAGAACCAGAGGCTCAGGCTCACCTCCACCGGCAGCAGACACATGATGCCGATGCTCCCCCAGTTGAGGTTGAAGGCCACCCGGTTGAGCACCCCGAAGGGCATCACATTGCGCTCGAACTGGCGGCCGATGGGCCACTGCATGTTATGGTAGGGGACGGCGGGGAAGTAGGCGTGCAGCAGTCCCAGCAGACCCCACAGGAACGCGATGCTGAACCCTATCCAGAAGATCCTCTGCCGGAGGATGCCGCTGCCCAGGGTTCCGCGGCTGCCGGCTACCTCCAGGGGAATCTGGGCGAGGGGGAAACTGAGCCGCTGTCCCTCGATCCAGTCTCGGCGGACCAGGCACATGAGGCAGAAGGAGCCGACGTAGATGGCGAAGGCGATGGCGCCCCAGGCGGTCAGCGGCTGCCGCCACGCGCCCCACGGAATCCGCTGGCCCTCCGGCAGCCCCTCCCACAGCCAGCGCACCGCGAGGGGGTCGTTGAGTTGGAGCCAGGTGGGGATGTGGGGCTGGATGAGGACGTCCCAGCGGTTCTCCGGGGTGGCCAGGTACTGGCTGGCGGTCACCATCACGCTCACGAAACTGGCATAGCCCACGGTGGCGATGGCCGCGGTGACCGCCACCATGGCGTAGATGGTGAGCACCTCCTGGCGGCTCAGCCCGCGCCTCCGGCGGCGGATAATCAGGCCGTTGAGCAGGAGCACGGTGAGCAGGGCGAGCATGGAGGCGCCCGTAACGGGGCCGAGGCCGAGGTCGGCGCCCCGCTTCACATCCTGGAGATAGGGAATGAGAAAGGCGAACCCGGCGACGAAGACGAGGCCGATCACCGCCGCCCGCAGGGTGGCGCCCGCAGGTGGCTCGTCGGTGCCTTTCGGTTGTCTCTCGCGCAGGTTCATCGGCGGTCCTCAAGATGGTCGGCGGTTCAATCGGGGTGCGCGAAACCGTCAGGCGGCTCGTCCGCGGCGGCGGAGCCCACGTCCTCGGCGGTGACGCGGACCACCAGCAGAGTCATGTCATCCCGCCGCTGCCCGGGTTTTCCGTAGTCGTTGGCGGCTGCGAAGACCCGCTCGGCGATCTCGTCGGCGGAGGAAAGAGAGGCGTGCTGAAGCAGGTGGCGGACCAGCCCCTCGCGCCCCAGGAACTCCCTCTGCGCATTGGTCACCTCGATCAGCCCGTCGGTGAAGAGGACGAGCAGGTCTCCGGAGTGAACGGCGCGGGTCTTCTGTTCGTAGGCCGCGTCCGGCACCACGCCGAACACTATCCCCGTGCAGGTGAGAGAAACGGGCTCGCCCCCGGAGCCTGGGAGCAGGAGCGGCGGCTCGTGGCCGGCGACGGCATAGGTGAGCCGGCCCCGGTCGAGGTCGATGATGAAGTAGCACATGCTGATGAAGCCCTCGCGGTCCTGGCGTTCCTCGAACTCGGCGGTCACCCACCGGTTCATCTCGGCCAGCACCTTCGCGGGGGAGGGCTCCCGGCGGGCCGCGGCGCGGAACTCGGCCTTGAAGACGGGAAGATAGGGGATGGCCATCTCCAATTTCGCGCAGATGTCGCCCACGCACACACCCAGCCTGCGGCCGCCCAGCCGGATCACGTCGTAGTAGTCCCCCGCGGCCGCCGCCTGGGCGGCGGGGCGGAACCGGAAGGCGATGTCGAAGCCGGGGAGGGTGGCGAGGCGGCGGGGCCGCACCAGGTCGTCCACCCGCTGGGCGATGCGAATCCGCTGGAGGTTCTGCTGGATAGTCGCCCGGCTGACCGCCAACTCCTCGCTTTCGTGCTGGAGCAGGTTGGCCATGATGCTGACCAGCCCGGCGGTGCCGAGAAGGAAGATGACCTGCAGGACCAACTGCCCCCGCGGGGGCACCACGTCGAAGGCCAGCCCTGAGAGGAGAATGGTTCCCACATACATCCCGGAGGCGGCGACCGCGGAGAGCAAGGCCCCCCAGATTCCGAACCACATGGCGGCCACGATCACCACCGCGTAGTAGAGGCCAAAAAAGACCTGAGATGCCCTCCCGCAGAGGTATATCCAGAGGGTGATCAGCACCAGGTCGCCGAAGATAATCAACCAGCGGGGAAAAGGCCGGCGCGAGAGGTGGAGCAGGAAGAGCAGGAGATTGTAGGCGGCCGCGGCGATCACCGCCGGCACCAGTACTCTGCCCACGTTGGCGCGCGCGGCGGTGAACTCGTCTGAGAAAAGGACGACGAGAATGAAGACGGTGCGGAACACCGCGATCACGATTTCCGTGTCGCGGCCGCGCAGCTCGGTGTTGGGGACCACCGGCGGGGTAGGCGTGGTCATTCTCCCTCGCTATCTCGCTCCGGCTGGGCACTTCGGCAGGTGGGTGGCGAATCCTCTGTCGGCGGCCGGCATGTGATGGTGGACTGATGGCTCTGGTGCGAACACGACTGAACATCACCGGCATGCATTGCGCGGCCTGCGCCGCCTCCATCGCGCGGGCGCTGGAGGCGACCCCCGGGGTGTCGGAGGCGACTGTCAATTTCGCCACCTCGACGGCCGCGGTTTCCTACAATCCCGAGGCGCTGGGGGAGGACGACCTGGTCGCGGTGGTGGAGAGGGCGGGCTACGGAGTGGTCCGCTCCGGCGAGGAGGAGGAGGCCGGGGCGGCTCACGCGCGGGAGTTGCGCGCCCTCCGGCGTCGGTTCTCGCTGTCTCTGGCGCTCACCATCCTCATCGTCGTCTTCACCCACGTGGCGGTTCTCCCCGAGGCGGCGGCGCCGTGGCTCCTGTTGGGGTTGGCGGTTCCGGTGCAGTTCTGGGCGGGCTGGCCGTTCTACCAGGGCCTGTGGGCCGCTCTCCGCCGACGGTCGGCCGACATGAACACCCTCGTCGCGGTGGGCGTCTCCGCCGCATTCGGGTACAGCCTGGCTCTCACCCTCCTCCCCTCTCTCGGGGGTGCGGGCGGAGGCCGCCTCTACTACGACACCTCGGCGATGATCATCACCCTGATCCTGTTGGGCCGCATGTTGGAGGCGAAGGCCAGGGGCAAAGCCTCGGAGGCGATTCGCCGCCTCGCCGGGCTTCAGGTGGACACCGCGCGGGTGCTGGGAGATGGAGAGGAGGTTGACCTCCCGGCCGACCAGGTGGTGGTGGGCGATACGGTGGTGGTGAGGCCGGGCGAGCGGATTCCCGTGGACGGCGTGCTCACCGCCGGAAGTTCGTCGGTGGACGAGAGCATGGTCACCGGGGAGAGCGTGCCGGCCGAGAAGCAGCCCGGGGACACCGCCATCGGCGGCACGGTGAACCTGACCGGCGCGTTCCAGATGCAGGCCACCCAGGTGGGGGCCGACACCGTGCTGGCCCAGATCATCCGGTTGGTGCAGGAGGCGCAGTCGGGGAAGCCTAGGTTGCAGAGATTGGCGGATCGGGTGGCCGGGGTGTTCGTCCCTTCGGTGATGGCGGTCTCGGGGGCGACGCTGGTGGTGTGGCTGGTCATCGGGGCGGAGGCCGCCCACGCGATCACGGCCGCGGTGTCGGTGCTCATCATCGCCTGCCCCTGCGCGCTCGGGCTGGCGACCCCCATCTCGGTGGTGGTGGGATCCGGCCGCGCGGCGGAGATGGGGGTGCTGGTGCGCTCCGCGGAGGCGTTGGAGGCGGCCGCCCGAGTGGATGTGGTGGTGTTCGACAAGACGGGGACCCTCACCACAGGCCAAGTGGAGGTGGTGAGCATCGAGACCGCCGAGGATTGGGACGAACGGCAAGCCCTGTCCCTGGCGGCCGCGGTGGAGCGCCAATCCGAGCACCCGCTGGGCGAGGCGGTGGTGAAACGAGCCGTTGAGGCGGGGCTGACGCTGCCGGAGGTGAGCGATTTCGAGGCACTCCCCGGGCTGGGGGTGCGCGGGCGGGTGGAGGGCCGCGAGGTGGCCATAGGAAGCGCCCATCTATTGGAGGCCCGCGACATCGCCCTCGCACCCATCTCCGAGTCTGCCTCTGCTCTGGCCGATCGGGGCAATACGGTGCTGCTGGTGGGAGTTGACGGCCGGGCGGTGGCCGCGATCGCGGTGGCGGACACGGCGAAGCCGGAGGCCGCGGAGATGGTGGAGGAATTGGAGGCGCGGGACTTGAGGCCCGTGATGCTCACGGGGGACCATCTCCGCACCGCGCGGGCCATCGGCCACGCGGTGGGAATAGAGGACGTGCGAGCCGAACTGATGCCCCAGGACAAGGCGGAGGTGGTGAAGGCGCTCCAGGAGGCCGGACACCGAGTAGCGATGGTGGGCGATGGGATCAACGATGCTCCGGTGCTGGCCCAGGCGGACGTGGGAATCGCCATCGGCGGCGGCACTCGAATCGCCATGGAGGCGGCCGACATCACTCTGGTGAGGGACGATCTCCGCCTGGTCCCGCAGACCATCCTGTTGAGCCGGGCGGTCGTCCGCAATATCCGCCAGAACCTGTTCTTTGCCTTCGCATACAATACGCTCGGCATCCCCATCGCCGCCGGCGTGCTCTATCCCCTCACCCACACCATGCTCCATCCGGCAATGGCGGCCGCGGCGATGGCGCTCTCGTCGGTCTCCGTGGTGACGAACGCGCTGAGGTTGCGCGGGTATCGGCCGGAAGGTCGAAGAAGCGATTTGTAGGCATACACGGAGAGGCAGGCCGGCGGGCGTAGGCCCCTAAGAATCTCTAATGCTCTGTTGCAAAGGTGTCACAGGGTGTGGCACTAGCAGGCATGAACAGAGAGAGCTTGTTGCGATTCGTGAAGTTGGCTTTGGCGGTAGCGGAGAAGGAGTTGCCGA
>JALGTT010000085.1 GCA_029821235.1 Candidatus Hebobacteria bacterium
CAACTTTCCTTCGCCGCGGTATGGGCCATCATCTACTTCATTCCGCGCGCCGACCTGTGGCTCGCGTCGCTCCCCCGGTTCCTGCGGCAGGCGGTGATCGGCACGGCGGCCGCGCAGTTCGCCACCTTCCCCATTCTCGCCTGGCACTACGGCAATGCTCCCGTGGCCGGGCTGGCCGCCAACCTGGTGGCGATCCCCCTCGCCGGCGTGGTTCTCACCGCGGGAATGCTGACCTGTGCGCTGGGGGTGACCATTCCCTGGCTCGCCTGGCCCGCCGGTTGGATCACCGGATGGGCCGCGCGGGGCATGGTGTGGGCGAGTAGCGTCTGCGCGGCCGTTCCCTGGGCTTCACCGGAGGTGGGAAGACCCCACATTGCCCTCGTCATCGCCTGGTACGGGGCCCTCATTTGGGCGGGATGGTGGATGGGCCGGCGCAGACCGCCTCAGGAAGAGAACGATTATCCCGCGTGATCGCTCTGCGGCCCCACCGCGCGCGCGACCTTCACCTCCGGCGGCGGGGCCGGCTCCACATCGAGAAACACCTTCCACACCACCCACATGGCAGCCAGCAGCGCGAGGATGATGAGGACCATACGCACCGCCATGGCAGTCCGGCTACGGCCAGTCAAAGTGGTATTCCTCCTTCGGCTTGGCGGGGGAAGAGGACTGCTCCGCCTTCTGCAGTCTCTCATTGTGAGCGCCGGGCATCAAATGGTACCCAATAGTTTCTCTGCTGACCAGGACGCCGTTTTCATAGGTGAGCCTCACCACCCGCAACCGCCTGTCCTCTCCCTCTCCCACCGGCTCCTGGATATCCTTGGTCGCGATCACCGTAATGCCGCCGCCCTTCCCGGGGATCTTGATCTCGTCTCCCACCTGCAGCCTGCTGATGTCCACACCCGGGTTGGCGGAGGCGATGGCGGTCAGCGGCACCCCGGCCTCCCGCGCCAGTTGCCAGGCCGTCTCACCCGCTTTCACCTTGTGAGCGGCCGCCGGCGCCATATTCCGCTTCAGTTTCTTCATCGCTTCCTCGGCCGACTCCGCGAACCGGTCGGCTGGAACGCGCTCCGTCTTCACCTCCACCTTTTCCTTGAAGACGATGGCGAACCCTCGCCCCTCGGGCGCAAACTCCCGCTGAATCAGGGAGAGCGTCTTGGCGGCCTCGGCCTTGGTGGGAAGGGCGACTATCGGCTCGCCGTCGACGAGGATCGCCGCGCCTTCGATCACCGGCTTCAGGTGTCGGGAGAGGGCGGCCATCGCCTCCTTCTTCCCCTTCACCGGATGGCGTGAGGTGGAGACCATGCGGAAGGAGACCTGCTGCGCGAACTCAACCTTCTCCGCGGGTCCATGCGCGCGCTTGATCTCATCCAGCAGTTGTTCCGCCTGCTGCTGTGTCTTCACCACGGTGACGGGCCGTCCGTCCACCGACACCTCGCACACCCGCCGCCCCCTCGCGCTGGGACCGATCCGGTGGATGAGGAAGGCGCCGACTATCAGCAGGAACAATACCGCCCGCAGCCACGGCGCGCGTAGGGACATCCTGGGATACCTCTTCCTGCCTCTTCGCCATCGGGGCAGTGCCGCCGCCCCACACGATTATGACACACGCGCACGCAAATCGTCCCCCCTGAGGAGGGGCTAGGTGGCGGGCGCCACGGTAACGCGGTACAGAGTGTCGTCGCGGATGCCGAGGAACTCCAGGGTCCCGTCCTCATGGAACGAGGGGCCGTTCCGGATCACAGCGTCATACTCCGGCCCCTCCTGGCCATCTACGACCACGAGCTCCTTGTCTCCCTTCTGTGCCACATAGGCTATCCGCTGGCCGTCCGGGCTGAAGGTCAGGAAGCCAATGCCGTCATACTCCGTTCCCTCCCGGCCGTCCACGACCACGAGCATATTGGGTCCCTTCAGGGCCATATAGGCTACCCTCTGGCCGTCCGGACTGAAGACGGGGCTGCCCTCCAGAATGCCGTCATACTCCGATCCCTCCTGGCCGTCCACGACCACGCGCCACTTGTACTCCTTAAAGGCCCCATAGGCTATCCGCCGGCCGTCCGGGCTGAAGGTCAAGGCGCCAGCGCCGTCATATTCCGGCCCCTCTTGCCCGTCCACGACCACAACTCGCTTGTCTCCCTTCCAGGCCACATAGGCTAACCGCTGACCGTCCGGGCTGAAGATGGGGGTGCCCTTAGCGATGCCGTCATACTCCGGCCCCTCCTGGCCGTCCACGACTACGAGTACCTTGTCTCCCTTCCAGGCCCCATAGGCTACCCGCCGGCCGTCCGGGCTGAAGATGGGGCTACCCTCAACGATGCCATCGTACTCCGGCCCCTCCTTGCCGTCCACCACCACGCGCCACTTGTCTCCCTTTTGGGTGACATATGCTAGCCGCCGGCCATCCGGGCTGAAGGTCAAGCCGCCAATGCCGTCATATTCCGGCCCCTCCCGGCCATCCACGACCACGAGTTGTTTGTCTCCCTTCTGTGCCCTATATGCTAGCCGCCGGCTGTCCGGACTGAAGATGAGGGTGCCAACGCCGATGCTGTCGTACTCCGGCCCCTCCTTGCCGTCCACGACCACGAGCCACTTGTACCCCTTAAGGGCCCCATAGGCTAGCCGCCGGCTGTCTGGACTGAAGGTGAGGCTGCCAACGCCGATGTCATCATATTCAGGTCCCTCCTGGCCGTCCACAACCACGAGCAACTTATCTCCCTTCATAGCCGCATAGGCTATTCGCCGGCCGTCCGGGCTAAAGGTAAGGCTGCCCTTGCCGATGCCGTCATACATCGGTCTCTCCTGGCCGTCCAGCCAGACACAGACGCCTTCGTCCCTCCGTACGGCCGCGGCCAGATGCCAGCCGTGCGGCCCATATGCCGAAGAAAGAAAACCGGCCGGTATCCTGCCCAGCTTTACCTCTCGAAACTTCACCTCTTGGAAATGAGGAGGCTGTCCACCCGCGGCCCTGTTCGCCACCGCGTGGCGCCCGGCGCATCCGCTGAGACACAGGGCCGCGGCACTGATCAGCCCCCCAATCACCAGCGGAGACATCCACAACACCTGCCATCGTCTCATCGCGTCTACCTCCTCTGGTCACCAAGCAGTACGTCCCTGCCTTTCTCCAGGCATGTCCCTCCTCCTCCCCCCCAGCAGCCACTTTCCCGCGGGGCCCCCTGGACGCACCGTAACCCGCCAGGCGACGGCGAGTATCCTGTCTTGAAAGTCCTGGGCATTTGGAGGAAACGAGAGGGGATGGGCATGGAGACGGATTTAGTCCACTGGTGGTTATAAAAGGAGGCGGCAGCGATTGATGAAAGCGGCGAGTTCACCAACAGAGTGGACTACGACGAGTTCGATCTGCTGGCCGCAGACCGGCAGGGGGTGAAGGGACTCCTGGGAAGCACGGGCAGAGAGGTTGTCGAGGATGAGGGCTCGCGTCATCACTCTGCCGAGGCATTGAGTTGCCATCTGGCGTCTCTCCTCCCTGGAGCGCCATCAACCCCCTATTCGCGACTCAGTCTCTATTCCTCGCCCCCCGCACTCAGAACTTCTGTGGCAGGAGGCTAGGTGGCGGGTCTCTCCACTCCCGCCCACCAGGCGAGATCCAGTTGAGGGAAGAGACAGTCCGTCCGCTCGCACTCTCCGAGGAACTGCTCGTCCTCCTCGCTCAACTCCTCCCCTCCCGCGCGGCGCTCCGCCATCTCCGCAAGGCGAGTGAATGCTTGATGGTGAAGCGCGGCCCGGTTCTCGGCGTAGTCGCGCGCGCTCCAGGTGGAGATGAGGAACGGCCAGTCGGAGGCCTCCAGCAGCAGGAGTTCCCGCGCGGCCTGGGAGACGATCCTGGCCAGCAGCCCGTCGCTGGAGGAGAGGGCCTGCTGCGCGAGCCGCGGCATTCTCGCCTCGGCCGCGTAGATGTCTTTCCAGATCCAGGTGGTCCACTCGTTGAGCCACACCCAGTGGAACCCTCCCTGCCCCCATGAGCCTTCGGGCAGGGCCACCGCCGCCTCCGGGACCTCCCGCGCCAGGTACTCCGAGCAGGTCGTCAGTTCCACCGTGGGATCGGCCGCCAGGCCCTTGCACACGCGGTAGAGCCACTCCGGCCCCTCGAACCACCAGTGGCCGAACAGCTCCATGTCATAGGGGGCGCAGATGACGCCGAAACGATCCCGGTCGCGGTGGTGCTCGACGATCAAGTCGTGCACCAGGCGGCAGAAGTGGTCCGCGTTCTCCGGCACTCGCTCCGCCGCGCGCTCTGGCTGATAGGGCTCCTTCTCGCCCATGCCCGAGTCGGACGAAGTCACGCGCCAGTATCGGTGCCGGCCGGGGACGTGTTTCTTGTGGAAGTCCAGATACCAGCCGTCTCCCGGATACCCGATGTCCCCGCTCCACACCTGTAGCCCGGTGCGCTCGTCGCGGGTGAACACCGCCACGGGAGGCCGGTCCTCCTCCGCGGAGGCGACCGCGTATACCTCGTAGGCGCTCTTGGTCACGTCCGCGGGCCCCGGGCGGTAACTGGCGCGGAACTGCTCCCACATCTGCTGGAGTGCGGCGAACCGCTCCAGGTACACCCCCGAGGCGGCGCCCCCCAGCAGGGTGGCCGTGTCCACGATGAAATAGCGCAGGCCGTTCTCGGCAAGGAATTCCTCCACCCCCTTGCGAGGGCGCGGCTCCTGGGGGCCGGCGTCGGGGAGGGGAGAACGCCAGGCATAGCGGGGACGGTAGGCGCACTCCGGCAGCCAGAACCCCCTGGGCTGCTGGCCGAAGTGGCGTCGGTGGGCCGCCACCGCCTGCTTCACCTGGGCCTGCACCGATTCGTCCGCCCCCAGCAGCGGCAGATACCCGTGCGTCGCCGCCGAGGTCATTATCTCTATGTGCCCGCCCTCCGCCAGGCGGCGGAACCCGCCGATGAGGTCTCCGCCGTATTCCTCCAGGAAGCACTTCCCCAATTCCGCGAAGTGCTTCTGCCAGCGGTCCGCCAGGTAGGCGAGGTGCTCGTCCCCCTCCTCGTGAAACCGCTCCCGGTCCTCGGACGCGGTCCGCTCCCGCTCATCCAGGTAATCGGAGAACTGCTGCTTGAAGTCCGGGTGGGCCAGTTGCTCGGCGAGCACCGGAGTGATCCCCAGGGTCATCTTGGGGGAGATTCCCTCCCCCACCAGGCGGTCAACCACCCGCAGCAATGGCAGGTAACTCTCGGCCGCACACTCGAACACCATCTCTGAGCCGTGCGGCCACTGCCCATGTGGCAGCACGAAGGGCAGATGCCCGTGCAGCACCAACGCGAATGCCCCGCGGGCGGTTTCGCCTCCAGTCTCGCTCATCCGTTCAGCCTCCATGTCTCTCGAAGTTCTTTCCCAGTCGCCCCTCCACCTGGTCCAACAGCAGCGCGGCCATCACGAAGGAAGCCATCGCCCAGCCGTGCGGCACCGCCCAGTGACTTCCGGGCGCAGGACCCATCATCTCCGGCAGCAATCCCGTCTCCGTCCCCGAGGCCAGGGCAGCCCTCATGGCGGCCATCGCCCGTTCGCGGTACTCGGCCGCGGCCCGCTGGTCATCCTTCGCGGCGAGCGCCAGGGCCAGCATCACCCGCGCCAGCCACAGAGTGGAGACCGCGCTGGGGCCGCCCCCCGCGTAGTCGTCTCGCTCGAACCGGTAGAGGGCGATCCCGCCATTGCTCTCGACGCCGATTCGTTCCACCAGATTCTCCACCAGTCTGCGCGCCTTCGCTCGCTCCTCCTCCACCTCCAGGCGGAGCACGCGAAACGGAGTCAGCAACCCCAATACCGATGAGTCGGCGCTCGTGTCCAGCCGGCCATCGGCATCGAGGCCGCGGGCGAACCCGTCCTCCAGCCAGAGCGTGGAGAGCAGCGCCTGTCGCACTCGCTCCGCGGTCCCGCCCCACTCCCCGGCCAGCGCCTCCTCGCCCACCTCGGCGGCCAGCCATTGGGCCTCCCGCAGCGCGGCGCAGATCGCCCCGTTCGAGTAGGTGAAGGAGCCATGGAACGTCTCCCAGAGGTCGGAGGCGGTCCTACAGGAAACTCAACCTCTCCTGTTCGTTCAGCCGGCGCGCGTGGCGGCCGATGGCGAACAGCACCGATGCGGTCTGGTCAATCTGAAGAGAACCCTCCTCCAGACACCAGGAGGGCGCCCTCTGTCCGCTCAGCCAGTATCGCTGCTCCCAGTAGCCCGCCGGGGTCTGGGCCCGCCGCGCCCAGTCGAGAAACCGCGCCAGGTAGCGCGGATAGCCGGCCGTCTCCAGCGCCAGGCACACCTCGACCCCGTCCCGCGGCCAGCAGTATCCGTACCCGCCGGAGCGCTCGAAGAATGGGTCGAACTCGGGGGCCGCCACCACGGAGCCGGTCTTGGCATCGGCCAGCAGCTCCAGGCCCAGCAGGCAGCGGTAATACGCCTCCTCCAGATCGGGCGCGATCCGCACTTGGGCGGCCCGCGCGGCTTCCTCTTCCCATCTCCGGCGCGTGTCCTCGTACAGGCTCTCCCACCCCCGCCGGCAGGCCTGCTCTGCCCTCGCCACCGCCGCCGGCTCATCGGAATCGGCGGCCAACACCAATTCGTAGGTGGCGGATTCTCCGGGTTGCAGGGTCTGGCGCCAGCCGACCGCCAGGTCAACGTCCCCGATCTCCTCCCGCTGCCCGTTCAGTCGGCCCCGCTCCATCTGCCGCTTGGCCGAATTCCCCGATGCGACCCGCCCACACCCGAACTCATCCAGCGGGCGCATGGCGAGCGCGAGGCAGATGTTCCTCCAGTAGGCCACGCCAAGCCCGCGCTCGGGATGGTAGTGAATCGCGTTTCGGTGGCGCACCTCCCCCAACTGCAGGTTGAGGTACTGGAGAAGCGCGGACTTCACCGGCCCGGGACCGCGGTTGGAGACCTCGAAGCGCCTGACCAGGATCGACTCCTCGGGGTGCACGAAGTCCACGATGCGAATCTCCATCCCGGTGTCGGCATGGCGAAGCCGCGTCTCCACGATATTCGTTCTGCCCAGATACCGCTGCCTCGACTCCCAGGATGGCTCGAAGGTCCACACCAGGCGCCCCGGCTTCGTACCCTCTCCCTCCAGGTAGAGCGCGGGCATCCCCTCGTGCAGGTTCTGGGGGAAATCTATGTTGGGGTACAGGAACGTCATCAACTCGCCGTTCGCCCCCAGGCTCGCCAGGACGTGCGAGTTGCCGACAACCGCGTTCGGCTGGTAGACAGCCACCTATTCTCGTCTCCTCTGTCGCGCCTCGATCTGTGCTCGCCCGGCGCCGGCCGCGGCTGCTACCCGCGCCGCTTCCCTCTCTGCTTTCGCGCCCGGTGGTAGAGTTTCACATACTCTTTGGCCGACTTCTCCCAGGAGAAGCGGCAATTCATGGCATTCTGCACCAGCCGCGCCCATTGGTTCGGTCTCTGCATGGTGAGCAGAGCGCGGGCGATCGCACCCAACACGGCCACCGAACTCCGCTCCTTGGCCGAGAATCCGTTTCCTTCGCCGGTCTGCGGGTTGAACTCGGTGACGGTGTCGGCCAGCCCTCCGGTCTCCCTGACGATGGGGATAGTCCCATAGCGGAGACTGATCATCTGACCCAGGCCGCAGGGCTCGTAATTGGAAGGCATCAGGAACATGTCGCTTCCGGCATAGATCTGGTGGGCGAGCGCGTTGTCGAATCCCAGCACCAGGCCCATCTTCTCCGGGAACCTGCGTTGCAGACTGGAGAGCAACTCATGGTAATAGGGCTCCCCGGTGCCCAGCAACGCGAGTTGGACGTCGGATTCGAGGAGAACCGGGAACACGTCGGCCAGCAGATCCAGCCCCTTCTGCCCGGCGAGACGGGACACCAGGCCGAGCAGCGGCACCTCCGGCCGAACCGGCAGTTCCAGCTTCTCCTGGAGCGACTGCTTGCACGCCGCCTTTCCCGTTACATCGTCTGCATGATAGTTGGCCGCGATGAACTCGTCGGTGGCGGGGTCCCACTCCTCGTAGTCGAGGCCGTTGAGCACCCCGAACAGGTCCGCGCTTCGCTTCCGGAGCACTCCCTCCAGCCGCTCCCCGAACTCCGCGGTCTGTATCTCCTGCGCATAGCGGGGGCTGACCGTGTTCAGCACCTCGGAGAACATCAGCCCTCCCTTGAGGAAGTTCACTTGTCCCCAGAACTCCAGGCCGTCCATGGTGAACAGCGAGCGGTCCAGGCCCAGGGTGTCCAGTATTCCGCGCTCGAAGACCCCCTGGTAAGCGAGGTTGTGAATGGTGAACAAGGCGGCGATGCCGGCGAGCCGTTTGTCTCTCGCATAGGCGGTCCGGAGATAGACGGGGATCATTGCGGTCTGCCAGTCGTTGGCGTGCACCACCTCCGGCACCCAGTCGCCCTGGCGCAGAAGTTCGACCACCGCGCGGCAGAACAACCCGAACCGCTCCCCGTCATCCGGCTCCCCATAGAGAGTCCCCCGCTGGAAGTGCTCCGGGCTGTCCACCAGGTAGGCAGTGACTCCCTCGACCGCCTCGCTGACGGCGATCTGAACGCTCACCGTCCTGCCGCCCAGCGGCACTTTCACGGAGGTCAGCGGCCGCACCCCCAGGGCCTTGCCGTCAATCACATCATACCTGGGCATTGCCACCCGCACCTCGTGACCCAAAGCGGCCAGCGCTTTCGGGAGCGCCCCCGCGACATCCGCCAGCCCCCCGGTCTTCGCGAAGGGCACGATCTCTGACGCGCACAACAGAATCTTGAGCCCCATCTCCACTTTCCCCTTTCCAGTAATTGCCGAATTCCCACTTGCGCCGCGCCCGCTGGACGAACCGCTGCCCGAAGACCCATCGCAAGAAGCCTCGATCGCAGTCATCATCGGGGCGAGGGCCGCACTGGGAGCGCGCGCTCAAGCGGCTCCTGCGTGGGTTCTGGATCCCCTCCCCCTGCTGGTGGCAGCGCCCTGGGCTCCTTCAACCCGACTTGCCCCGATCTCCATCCTCCGCCCATCCCTTGCTCGACGGAACAGACGCGTGAGAGAGCGCGCAAACACTCTCTCACGGGGAAGCAGTGCCCATTCTACCAACCCCCCTCAAGGGGGTCAACGAATTCACGTCCGGACATCGTACAAACAACGCGGGGCGGCCGGTCGGCCGCCCCGCGTTATGTTCATCTCATCGTGCAGGGGACGAGGCTATTCGATCACCTTGGTCACGACTCCGGAGCCGACCGTGCGGCCTCCCTCCCGAATCGCAAACCGCAGTTCCTCTTCCATCGCCACCGGCTGGATCAACTCCACCTTCATCGTCACGTCGTCCCCAGGCATCACCATCTCTCTCCCCTCCGGCAACTCCACCACTCCCGTCACATCCGTCGTCCGGAAGTAGAACTGCGGCCGG
>JALGTT010000419.1 GCA_029821235.1 Candidatus Hebobacteria bacterium
CGGCCACGACCGGCGAACGGGCGGTCGGCGGGGCCGGCGTGCGAGGATTCAGGTCGGAAGAGAGGATCGCGGGATGTCTGAGGGCCATGGATCGCGGCCGCCATCGCCGCGGCGGTCCGCCGCCCGCCGCGAGCGGCCTGGGCACATGCACGAGCGCATGTGGACGAACTTCGCCCATTTTGTCATCACCTTCCGCGGTCTTCCCGCCGGCCAGGATGACTGCTTCGCGCCTGCGTCCTGATGGTGCTCGGCCCAGCCGGCCGAGGCACACCTCTATGATACCACACGAACGCCCTCGGGAGGTCTCGCCGGGGGCACGACATCCACAGGGCGCCTTCCAACCCCCCGTCGGCCTTCCGCTCCGCCAACTCGAAGGCCTCCTGTGCCCGGCTGGGCGGAAAGCGATGGGTGAGCAGCGGACCGATCCGGATCCTCCCTTCCCCCACCAGCCGGATCGCCTCCGGGTAGTTCTCGTTCTGGCGGCGGGCGAAGCGCAGGGCGACCTCACCGCGCCGAAGTTGCGAGGCGCGCAAGTGGTACTCGTCGGTCGAGGGGATGCCGATCACCACCACTTCGCCGCCTGGGCGCACGACATCGAGCGCCTGCTGCAGGGCCTCCGGCGGCCCCGCCGCCTCGAACGCCACATCCACTCCCCGGCCGCCGGTGGCGTCCAGGAGGGCGGCGGCAGGATCCTGCTCGTTCACCTGAACGGTGGCCTCGGCCCCGAGTTCACGGGCGAGCGCCAGGCGCGGCGCGACGAGATCGGTGGCGAAGACGCGGGCGGCCCCGCGCAGGCGGGCCATCTGGAGGGTGAACAATCCGATCGCCCCACACCCTACCACCGCCACGGTCGCCCCTGCCAGTGAGGCCGGCAGTTCGGTGGCGTGGACCGCCACGCACAGGGGTTCGATGAGCGGGGCCTCCACGATGTCCACGGAGGAGGGCAGCGGAAACACGCCCGCGGCGCGCCAGGCGATCATCTCCCGCATGGCGCCGTCCACGGGAGGCAGATCCATGAACCCAAGATTGCGGCACAGATGGGACCGCCCGGCCGCGCAGGAATCGCATTCACCGCAGGGGAGGGCGGGGTCGAGCACCACCGGCGTCCCCGGCGGTAGCGGAGCGCCATGGGGGTCCTCCACCACCGCGGAGACCTCGTGGCCGGGCACGAAGGGACGGCCCCAGGACACCCCGCCCACATTGCCCTCGGCGAACAGGTGGTTCGGGATCCGGCAGTTCGGCCGGACGGACGTCACGCACCCCATGCTGCAGAACGGCCCGCACTACCCGTCCTCGTCGGTGATTTCCTCGAACATGTCCTTGCTCACCCCGCACACCGGACAGACCCAGTCATCGGGCAGGTTCTCGAAGGAGGTGCCCGCGGGGATGTCCGCCTCCGGGTCGCCTACGGCCGGGTCGTACACGTAACTGCAAGCAGTGCAACGCCACTTCTTCATGCTTGGAACCTTGCCGGAGAAAGTGAGAGACTTCCGGCGGCCGTTCGGCCGCGCGGTTCAACGCAGCAAGTCGGCGACGAAGCGCCGGAACAGAGGACAGTTGCGATAACCGGTCCCCTCCCCCACACACCAGGAGCGGTTGACCGGCTCCTCGACCGGAGCCTCCAGGAGCTGCTCCTCATCCTCCGGTTGGTCCTGCGCAAGCAGACATTCGTTGTCCCTGACCGAGAAGTGCGGACAAGCCATGAGACTCCCTCCCTGCGCCCGGCTAGGATTTGTCCTCCGACGAGTCCGAATCGTCGTCTTTCGCCTCCTCCGCGATCTCCTTCACGGACTTCCGGAACTCCTTGATGCCCTGGCCCAGGGAGCGGGCCAATTCCGGCAGCCGCTTGGCGCCGAAAAGCACCAGGACGATCAGCAGAATAACGAGCGTCTCTTGCCAGCCCAGCCCACCGATGAAGCCAAACATTGCCTTCGCTCCGTTCCTCAGGCTGCCCGGCCGGTCGGCCGGTACACCTCGCGCATTATACGCCAGGTTCCAGAGGAGAACAAGAGAGGCTACACCTGACGGTTACCCAGAGAGGGAGGGGGGCTTGCGGGAGCGATCCCGCAGGGCCTGGGGATTCTGGTCGGCGCAAAGGAAGCGATTCCACCACTTGTAGTAAGTCTTGCGGCTCACCCCGAACTCCCGGCAGGCTTGAGAGATGTTCTGGCGCTCCCGGGCGCGGCGGAACAGCCGCAGCCGTTTCCAAACCATCTGCTGTGGGCTATACTGGTGTGGCACTGGCATCCTCCGATAGGTGATCTCTTCAGCATGATCTCTTCAGCAACACTCTACCGAAGGTGCCGGCACCTTTCCTTGTCTGACAGCTCTCTGGCACCGCTCCCTACTCCTTGCTCCCTACCTGTTACCTATGTATGGTAACTCTAGACGGTCAGCGTGACGGCGGGTTGAACCTGGCGAGGGTTTGGACTATAATGCGGTCTATCGCGGCTGACGCAAGCGGGGAGTGCGAGCAGGCCGGGCCGGGCACATCGGCGCGGAGCGCCGTTGAGCGCGGCACCAAAGGTCTCGGCGAGGAGCTAGAGGATGACCAGAGGAGATGCCCGGTGGAGGGCGTTCTGGGTAATGATGGCGGCGGTGTTGGCCATCGCCGGC
>JALGTT010000001.1 GCA_029821235.1 Candidatus Hebobacteria bacterium
CTCTCCGCTGGCCGCGGCCTCCTCCGCGGCCGACGACCTCTCCCTGGCCGCCCGCGAGATGGCCCAGGGTGGAGGGCCCACCCTCCTGGTGGCGATCCAGTGGCTTGCGGCCGGTGTGGTGCTGGCCGCCGCGCTGATCATCGTGCGTCTCCATCACCAGGTGATGGACGAGTGCCAGCATCTGCGGGACCAGATGGCGCGCGCCGACGAGGGGCAGGTGAAGCTGCAAGCCCTGCTCGCGGACGTGCTGGCCACCCTCAACCTTACGATCGCCTCCTCCGAGAGTGAACGCGGAGACGGCGACGACGGAGAGACGGCCTCCCTGCGCGCCGCCATGAGACAGGCGATCGCGGGGACCGCCCCCCTCCCCCTTTCCGCCGACCCGCCGCCCGAGGAGTGACCCCGGGGGATCGGCTCAGATGCTCTGTCCGGGTGCCGGGTAGCGGAGGGCCATGCTCACCTCCGTGCCCGCGGGGACCGGATGCCCCGCGCGGTCCAGGGCCGCGGTGAGGCGGGCGGACAGTTTCCCCTGCACGATGTCGTGCCTCCCGGGTATCGCCCGCAGATCAACCTTCAGCACGGGGGCGTAGATCTCCGGCGGCTGCGAAAAAACCTGGAACTCGGCGTCGAAATCGGCCAGCGCCCGCTCCACCACCTCCGCCGCCTCCTGCTCCGAAGAGGAGAGCGGCACGTTGAGCACATAGGCGATGCTCTCCGTGGTGTAGGTATTGGTGCTGGTGATGGTCCCGTTGAAGAAATAGCGCAGCTGACCATTGGGCTGCCTCAGCCTCGTGGTCCGCAGGCCGATCTGCTCCACCCGGCCGAAGACCCCGTTGATCTCCACCAGGTCCCCGACCGCGTACTGCCCCTCCATGATAATGAAGAAACCGGAGACCACGTCCCGCACCAGATTCTGCGCGCCGAAGCCCACCGCCAGGCCCACCACCCCGGCCGCCGCCAGCACCGGCCGCACATCGATGCCCAGTTCGTCCAACACCGTGATCGCCACCAGGAACACCACCACCCACCTCAGCACGCTGTTGACCAGCAGCAGGATGGTGGTGATCCGCTCCCGACGTGACTCCTGCTCGATGCGCGCGGAGGCCGCCGACACCGCGCTCCTGATCACCTTCCTCAGCACCCCGTAGGCCACCCAGGCGAGGACGATGATGAGCAGTATCTTGCCGCCCCGCGCCACCAGGTGGCCCAGGTCCACATGCAAGTGCAGCCTCTCCAACAGCGTCATGCCGCCTCCTCCAAAGGCCGCCCTGCCTCTCCGCCGAGGTCTCCGCCCTTACTCCGGCCGCTCATCCTTGCGGGCGCGAATCTCCTCGACGATTCTCTCATAATACGGCCGCAGGAACTCCGGGTGCTCCGCGCTCGCCCGCGCGTAGCGCCCGTCGGCCGCCTCCATGTCCAGGCGGGCGGTGATCATCGTCTGCGAATAATAGTCCGCCTCCGCCAGCGTCAGCCCGGTGGGGTGCTTGATGAACGAGCCGCCCGTGGAACTCTGCCGGCCTCCGTAGTCCTGTCCCACGGTATTGGCGCAGCAGTGGTAGATGTAGGAGTTGGGCCCCGCCGGCTGGGTCGCCCGCCCGGCCGCCCGCTTCCACCACACCGCCTCCACGCTCTCCGTGGAACATGCGGGATGAAAGAGGATGCGCGCCCCGGCCATCGCGGGCAGGCGGTACAACTCCGGGTGCCGGCCGTCCCGGCAGATGACCAGCGTGGCGAGGAACCCCTTGATCTCGAACAGGGAGAGCTTGTTGCCGGGCCGGCAGTACTTCTGCTCGTCCGCCCCGGCCATCTGGATCTTGGCGTACTCGTGCACGACCTCGCCCCGGTCGTCTATCACGTGGGCGAGGTTGAGGAACCGCTCCCGCCCGGACCGCCGCTGGATGGTCCCGCAGATTACCCAGATGCCCCGCGCCCGCGCCGCCTCCCTCACCTGCTCCAACGCCCGCTCCACCTCGGCAGGGGGAAGGCTCACCAGATACGGGAAATCGTATCCGGTGAGATTGGCCTCCGGGAAGAGGATCACATCACTGCCCTCCTCCGCGGCGCGCGCGATGTTCTCCAGCGTATCCTCCACCAGCCGGGAGATGGGCTGGGCCCAGTGCTGCTGACACACCGACACCTGAAGCACGTTTGGCGGACTCATAGCAAACCTCGCGGGACGAGTTTCATCTCTCCCCCTCTACGGCGCGGGCCGATTGGCTCCTGCCGGGGTCGCAGCGCCTCTCCGGCCCCCGAGAAGAGAACGACCGGAGCGGATGGCTCCGCTCCGGTCGCTATTGGTCCATGGCCGCTCCGGGCGGGAGCGCTACTCGCCCAGGCGCAGCGTATAAGTCCCGTTTCGATCCCGGAGGCGGATGCGGTTCACCGCGATGCTCTCCACCCGCAGTCCGCCCTCCAGGTACTGACCCTCCTCCACGATAAAGGAATCCTCGCCCCGGCGGATCACCGCCACCGTGGGCTGGCCGTGGATGATGCCGGCCAGGTGGAGCGCGCTGTCCGAACTGCCCGGCAGAGGCGGCAGCGTGCGAGGCGTGGCCGCCGGCTTCGTCTGCTTGGGGGCGGCGCGCCGCTCTCGCTGCCATCGGGGCGCGATCACGGGGTCGAACGGATCCCTGCTGGGGGGCGGCACCGGGGTCAGCAGCCCCGCCCACTTCAGCGGCGTCTCGGCACGCGCCGCCCGCAGGTCCGCCGCCGCGCGCTCACCCGCGGCGGACTCCATCGCCTCCGCCCTGGCGCGGCTCTGGCGGATCGCCTTGACGTTCGCAACCACCGCCCAGACGACCGCGGCCGCCAGGATCACGGAGAGAACGATGATCTTGGGGAGGTCCTCCTTGCGGTATTTCATTGCGTACCTCCAGTGCTGGCGGTAATGCCCGCCTGCGACCCGGGCGGCGGGCCGCCCCCGGTCACCCGCGAGCCTCCGCGCTCGGCCGAGGGAACCCGGGCCAGGTACAGATCAATGGTGATATCTCCCCGCAGCCGGGGATACCCCTCCTTGGTGTCGGTCATCAGGTCCACCCGCTCCACCGTCATCAACCGCCGGTACGACTCCAGCCTGCGCAGCAGGTAGAAGGCCGACAGGAAGGTCCCCGAGAACGAGACCGTATGCGGGACGCGGTCTATCGTGGGGCGGGGCTGTTCGTCGGCCTTCTGGCGGCCCGCCGCGGTCCCGCCGCCTCCCGGCCGCTGGGCCTGGACTTCCTCGTCGCTGGCGGGCGCCCGGCGGGTGTACTGGGCCCTGCGCACCAGGTTCAGGGTATTGCGGGTGTCCTTGCAGAACTGGATCAAATCCCTCAGGAAGAGCGATTCCTCGTTGCGGGCGAGAATCCCGAACTTGTCGAACCGGCCCTCTCCGGGCGCGGGCCCTCCTGCGATGCGCGCGTCCTCGATCTCCCGCTTCATCTCCGCCAACTGCCGGCTCTTCTCCGTAACCTGCTCCTGGACGCGGTTGAGAGCCCGCATCCGCGGCGATATCAGCACCAGGAAACAGAGCAGCGCCCACACCGCCACCATCGTCAGCGCGATCAACAACTCCTGCTTGTCCCTGCGGTCGTCTGCCCTCATGACGGCACCTCCTCGCCCCCCGAAACCGCCGCCGCGGGGGAGGTTGCGGCCTCAGGCGGCACCATTCCCCTGCGCAGCGCGGCGCTGATCTGGAAGCGAATCACCACTCTCCCCGGGGAATACTGGTCGTCCTTGGTCAGCGAGCCCAGCACCACATTGCTGAAATAGGGCGACTCGGACAGCGCCTCGATGGTCCTCGGAATCAACTCCCGCCGCATGGCGATGCCGGTAAAGGTGATCTTCGAGGCATCCGGGGAACTGATCTTGTCCAGCCAGATCCCCTCCGGGAACCGGTCCGCGATCTCCACCAGAATCTGAGACCAGTGCACGGAGCGCTCCTTGGCGATGCGTGCGATCTGCCTCTCGACCTCGTTGCGCAACTCCTGCTCGGTGGCCTTCATCGCCCGCAGCATTTCGAGTTCCGGCTCCAGTTGTCTGATCTGGGTCTCCACCCGGGCGAGTTGCCGCTTCCGTTGGTCGGTCTTGTGGTTCAGAGACACCATCCACACTATCGCGGCGATGAAGAGCGCGCCCATCACCAGCATCGCCCTCCTGATGGCGGGGCTGGTGAGCAGCCGCGAGCGCCGCACCTGGGGTAGCAGGTTGATGGGCAGGAAGGTCTCGCCTTCGCCCAGGACCCCCACCGCTCCGCCGCGGAAGGCCGCCAGCGAGAGCGCGCGGGTGGTGAGCGCCGCCTTCTCGTCCACCTCCATCGGCAATTGCAGGTCGTGGGCAGGCCGGCCCAGTTCCACCGGCAGTTGGAGTTGCTCCGCCAGGTGAGAGGCGAGCAGATCCGCCTTCGGGTGGTCGGCCGCGATCAACAGCCGGTCCACCCCGCGGCCCGGGAACTGATTCTGGAAGAAGCGCAGACAGTGGGCCAGCTCCGAGTACAACTGCGGAGGCGCGGCGAACGGATCCCGCTGCTCGGGGAGGGGATTCACCCATTCCCCTTCCTCGGTCTGCTCGGGCAGGCCCGCGTTGGCGCTGTAGCACAGCTTCAGCACCCCGTCGTCGAAGATCATGACATCCGTCTTGACTTCTCCCACCAGCGCCAGCGCCACCACCTCTCCCGGCGCGAACCGCTCCCGGTAGGCGCGGGCGGCGATCACCGGCGGCACCTCCAGCGACACCAGGTCCAGCCCGGCCGCCCGCGCGCAGGCCTGACATTCCTCCACCGTCACCTGCCGGCACGCGCCGAACAGCACGCTGGACATCGGGTTCCCGTCCTCTTCCAGTTCCTCCACCTCGCAGGCGTCCACCGAGATCTCGTGCTCGGCGAACACCGCGTACCGCTCGGCCACCGACCGCACCGCCCCCAGCATGTCCTCTCTGGGCATCGGCGGCAACCTCTGCAACTGCGTCACCGCGCTGCCCTCCGGCAGCACCATCACCGCCTGCCGGGCGGAAATCCGCTTCTCCGCCATGAAGGCCGCGATGGCGCGGCCCAGCAGCTCGCCGTTGGCCAACTGGCCCATGTCGAAGGCCCCCTCGGGAACCTGGATATCGCCGAGCGCCGACACCTGCAGCACGCCGCCCACATACTGAAGTTGCGCCGTTGCGAGGCGCCGCGGCGACAGGGTAATCACCAGCACTGAATCGCTATGAACTGGCATCGTTGCTGTCCTTCTCCCGGGGCACGCTCGCGCCGCC
This sequence comes from Candidatus Hebobacteria bacterium, assembly GCA_029821235.1. Lineage (GTDB taxonomy): Bacteria > Armatimonadota > Hebobacteria > Hebobacterales > Hebobacteraceae > S016-27. The sequence goes on from JALGTT010000001.1 coordinate 5,233, forward strand.
CCTCGGTTTCTCCTACAACACCTGCTTGTTGCGCAAGCGCGCCGCGGACTTGAGACAGGTCGAGTACCGCAGCGCCTCGCCGGTCTGATGGGGATACGCGTCTCTCGCCACCGTCAACTCCACCTCCACCCGCACCGCCTGGGCCGGAGCGTCGGACAGGTCCGTGATCTCCTGCCCGTATCGGTCCCGATAAGTGAACTCCAGCCCCACCACATCGGGAGACACCGCCACCCCGCCGCTGAAGGTGGTGTTCGCCGCGCGGTAGAGGGTGCGGTCATCCACCCAGTAGCACACCTGCCCGCCGTTCTGGTCGGTGAAGGCGATGCGGTCCGGATAGGCCAGCAGCACCGTCCACCCTCCCCGCAAGCGGTCTATCATGTCGTCCATCGCCACCTGGGCACTGCGGTCCACCTCCGTCTGGAGGCTGGTGGTGGTCTGGGCGCCGAGTCCGCCCACGAAAATGCGGTAGATGCCCACCAGCACCATCACTCCCACCAGCAGCGCCACCAGCATCTCCGCCAGCGTGAAGCCGCCGCACTGCTTCCTTGTCTCTATATGCCCCATCTGTCTGCTCCGCTCCATCAGGGAAAATCGCTTTCTCGCCCTCCGCCGGTCTCCCCAGGGCATCGCTACACTCCCCTCGGCGTGAAGTAACTGGTGAGCATGGTCACCGGAGTGGAGGAGCCCGTGCGGTACACCGACACCGTAACTCTCTTCAAACCCGCCACCGGGTCGTCCCGCACCACGGTCACCTCCACCTGAACCTCGAAGAAGGAGGCATGACTGCCCATGGGCCTCTCCTCTCGCTCCCGGCTGACCAGATAGCCGTAGTCAACCTGCTTCAGCTCCTCCATCGTCTCCCGCGCGATGTTCGCGGCGGCCGCGGTGATGCTCGACTGGTTGGTGGTGACCAGCGCCTGAGTGAATCCCAGTATCAGCGGCAGCAGCACCACCGCCAGGATCACCAGGGCGACCAGGGTCTCCACCAGGGAGAGGCCGGCCCGGCGGCCGCGGTCTCCTGTCATCGCGCTTGCGGATGCCGGCATGGGGCGGAGCGCCATCTTACAACTCCCGCCAACTGTGTGGAGTGGGCTGCATCCAGCCTGTGTCCGGCTCGTTGAACATCGGCGGGGTGGATACGCCGGGCTCGAAGATGGGCGAGTTTGGATCGCTCGGATCGATCGGGAACCCGTACTCGATATCGAAGTTCCCTCTCAGCGTCACCGACGGCGACACGATGCATCCCGATGACAGCGAGGCCCGGCAGTCGAAGGAGCGGCCGGCCCAGATGATGCCCAGGATCCGCACCTCCTCCGGGGTCTGATTGGCGCTGGCGGTGGAGCGGTTCGTGATCAGCACATCCCGGCCCGCGATCAGCGCCGGATACACCTCCTCCTCGCCTGCACCGCCCTCCGGGATGGTGGGTTTGATGCTCACCTCCGCCATCGCCTGGGTGGTGATGTCTCCCGTCGCCACGATGGTCCCGTTCACCACCACCTTGCCCTTGATGATGACATCTCCGTGCACGAAGAAGAGGCCGTTGTAGACCGTCAACTGGTTGCCCGGGCCCTCCTTCCCGAAGGTTACCGTATATCGTTTGCTCCCCGGGGTGCAGACATACGCGTCGGGATAGGAGAGTTCCGGGAAGTAGGGATCGGGAATGTAATAGTTTTCGTCCGGGGGCGAGGAGTGCGCGCTCGGATCCTCGGGGGCGTCGATTCCATGCCCGTGCCAGTAGACGTGCCGGTCGGCCTCGGCATCCACCTTGATGTCGAGCGAACCCGCGTAGGGGAGGCTGCCGTCGGCATTCTGGTCCTGCGCCAGCGCCGTCTGTCGCCACTCGTCCCACCTCGGGGTGGGCAGTTCGGGCTGGGCATAGGGCGCGTGGGGATCGTTCGGATCGGAGGGGGTATAACTCCCTCCGCCGTTGATGGTGGCATAGGGGTAATCCGGGCTCACCGTGCTGTCGGCCGACCACACGTGATCCCAGGCCCACTTGCCGTCGGTGTCCAGTTGCACCTGCACGCGCCGGCTCAGACGGAACGGAGAGCCCTGCCAGATATTGCTGTTGGTGACTCCCTCCGAGGTAACCGAGACCACCCCGCGGGGGTCGGGCGGCCAGCTCCACACCACACTGTAGGCGCCGGTGGTGGGGCCGTTGGGCAGTTCTCCCTGGTACGGCTGCGCGGTGGGATCGGGAATCCCGTTCGCCCGCCACTCCGAGATCAGCGCGTTGATGCCCGCCTCCGCCAGATACACCGCCTCCGTATACTGCTCCCTGGAGGTGGACATCTGGTGGGCGGAAATCGCCATCGCCAGCACCCCGACGATCAGGATCGCGCCGACCACCAGCAGCATCAGCGCGGCCGCCAGCGCAAACCCGCTTGCTCTCGTACGCCGTCTGTCAGCCCTCATCATCCAACCCCTTTGTCTCCCCTCGCGGGCGCCGAAGCCGCGCCCTCCCTCAACATCGGCACTTATCCAAGTATCACATGTCTTCCAAAGAACCGTGTCCCGAATCCGGCACCGGGCAGGTGATAGTGATGCGGCCGGTGGCGGGGTCCCGCTGGTACAAGTAATGGTAACTGTGGTCCCGGTCCAGCGGACATCTGGGTTCCTCCCCCTCGGCGGCGGTCTGGCTGGTCTTGGCGAAATAGGTCGGGCTGCGGAGAAAATCCTCGAATTCGGCCTGGTCGGCCGGATAAGTGCGATGGTTCTTCACATAGTAGACTTCCAGCGCCGACCGGATGGCTTGCATGTTGTCGCGGCAGGCCAGGTCGGCCGCCGCGCGCCGCCCGCGCATCACCGAGAGCCCCGCGATGAGCAGGGCCACCGCCACCAGCGCCACCACCACCATCAACTCCGCGAAGGTGAATCCACCTCCCCGGGCCGGGCGGTCCGCGATCTTCCCGTGCAAGTTTCTCGCGCCCTCTACAGTCATATCCTCGCCTAAGGCTTCCGGTGCTCCAGTGCGGTCACCCAGGAGCCCTCAAAATGGTCCTCCACGTTCACCACCACCCCCGCCTGGGGATTGTCCGGGGTGGGCGGCCCGACGGTGCCATCCTCCAACACCGGCCTCAGTTCGTACGGCACGCCGAAGGGACAGATCGGCATCTCCGTGAGCGGAGGAGCGATCACGTCCGGAGGCGCCGTGGTCTCGCACATCTCCTCCACGGTGGCCGGCCATCTGTGGTTGCGCGCAAAGAAGGCCTGCGCCGCCGTATTGATGATCTTGATCTGTGCCTGACAGCCTCTCACCCTTGCCGTATACACCGCCCGGAAATACCGGGGAATCGCGATCACCAGCAGCACCGCGATGATGATGATGACCACCAGCAGTTCGACCAGGGTGAACCCCCGTCGGCCGCGCGCGCGGCACGAATGCAGACCCATACCAAATCTCCTCATCACTCATCCTTGCTTCCCGAATCTCGGCCGCCACGCCGGACGGACCGGCGGAGTTCGTTCCGGAGAGTCTGTGCGTCAGAGTTCAAACGGCCTGAGGGAGGCGGACAAAGGTCCGCCTCCCCCGGAGTCGCTTCCCTACGGCAGGTGCGTAGTCGCGTTCTGCCAGGCTGCGTTCTCGAAGTGGTTGGTCCAGTCCACCACATACCCGACGATGGGGGTGCTGGGATCGCTCGGATCCTCGTGCACCGGAACCATGTCGTAGGGGTGGTTGCCGTTCACGTCAAACGGACAGATGGGCACCTCGGTCAACTGACCGCCCTTCAGGCCGGCCGGCGTAGTGCAGCCCGGAACATCGGCGCTCAGCATGTCGCTGACCTCGTCCGGCCACTCCTTGTTCTGGGCGAAGTAGGCCTGTGCCGCGGTGTTGATGATCTTCATGTTCGCTTGACAGGAACGCACCCTTCCCATGTAGATGGCGGCGAAGTACTTAGGCAGAGCGATAGCGACCAGCACCGCGATGATGATGATCACCACCAACAGCTCGACCATGGTAAAACCACGCTTCCTGCGCATTCTCCGTGTCATCACCTTCTTTCACCTCCTTCCGGGTATTGTCTGGTGTTGACTACTGCCTCCGGCGGAGACTCCGCCGGCGATTGCCTCGCGTCACGGCGTCATTCCCACCCGGTCTTGCCGCAGCATACCGGTCAGGTTGAAGATGGGCAGATACATCGAAATCGCCACGAAACCCACGATCACCCCCAGCACGATCACCAGGATGGGGTCCAACAGTGTGGTGAGCCGCTTCACCGAAAACTCGATATCCCGGTCGTAGAAGTCCGCCACCTTGTTCAACATGCCCCCCAGGTCGCCGGACTCCTCGCCGGCCCCCACCATCTGCAGCACCATCGCCGGGAACTGCTCCGTCCTCTCCATCGCCTGCGCCAGCCTGTCGCCCCGGGTCACCCACACGATGCAGTCCCGCAGCGCGGTGGCGACCACATAGTTGCCGGCCACCCGCGCCGCATCCTCCAGAGCCTGCACCAGGGGCACCCCGCTGCTGATCATGGTGCCCAGCACCCGCACGCAGCGGGCGACGGAGATCTTGTGGAGCAGCCGGCCGAACAGGGGCATTCGCAACTTCATCGCATCTGCCTTCGGGCGGCCCTTGTCCGACCGCGCCCAGGCCCGCACCCCCAGCGCCAGGGCCGTCAGCGCCAGACCCAGCGCCCACCACCAGGCGGTGAAGAAGTCCGAGAGCCCGATCAACAGCTGAGTGGCCCGCGGCAACTCCATCCCCACCCCGCCGTACACCCGGGCGAACACCGGAATCACGAAACCCAACAGAAACGCCACCACCGCGGCGGCGAGCGTGATCACCACCACCGGATACACGAAGGCCGAGCGCACCCGCTGCCTCAGGTCGGCGTCCTTCTCCATCTGCAGCGCGATCCGCTCCAGCGACAACTCCAGGAAGCCGCCCGTCTCTCCCGCCTTGATGAGGCTGATCATCACGTGTGAGAACACGTGCGGATAGCGGGCCATCGCCGTGGACAGCGACTGGCCGTCCTGCACCCGCTGGCGGACCTCGCCGAGGATTCTCGCCAACTCGGGGCTGTCGGTCTGGTCCCGCAGCGCCCCCAGGCATGCGATGAGGGGGATTCCGGCGTTGATCATCGCCGAGAACTGCCAGGCGAACACCAACACGTCATCGTGGCGCACCTTGCGGGAGAAGAGGCCCAGCGCCCGCTCCCCCTTCTCCTTCATCGCGTCCACGGCAACCGGGTGGTAACCCATCTCGGTGACCTTGAGCTTCACCAGGCGCTCGTTGTCGGCCACCATGGTCCCCTTCACCAGGGCTCCCGCGCTGTCTCTCGCTCGGTACTGGAAGGTCGGCATGGCTTGCCCTCACTCCTCCTCGATGTACACCACCCGGAGCACTTCCTCGGGGGAGGTGGTGCCGGCCAGCACCTTCCGCAGGCCGCATTCCTTCATCAGGATCATCCCCTCCGAAACCGCCTGCTCTCTGATCTCCAGAGAGGACTTCTTCGCCAACACCAGCCGCTTGATCGGGTCGGTCACCCGCAGCACCTCGAACACGCCGGTCCTTCCGCGATATCCGCGGCCGCCGCAGCTCTGGCATCCCTCTCCCCGCGCGAAGCGCACGTCCTTCCCCTGGTCGGAGATCCCCAGGTCCTCCAGCACCTCCGGGTCCGGCCGATAAGTAACCTTGCATTCCCTGCACACCTCTCGCACCAGCCGCTGGCCGATCACTCCGATCACGGAGGAGGCGATGAGGAACGGTTCGATGCCCATGTCCAGCAGCCGGGGGAGAGCGGAGGCCGCGTCATTGGTGTGCAGGGAACTGAACACCAGGTGCCCGGTGAGCGCGGCATGGATGGCGATATCCGCCGTCTCCCGGTCTCTGATCTCCCCCACCATGATGACATCGGGGTCCTGCCTGAGAATCGCCCGCAGCCCCCGCGCGAAGGTGATGTTCGCCGCCTCCCGCACCTGGCTCTGATTGATCCCGGGCAACTGGTACTCCACCGGATCCTCGATGGTGACGATATTGTTGTCCCCCCGGTTCACCCGGTTGAGGGCGGTGTAGAGCGTGGTGGTCTTGCCCGATCCCGTGGGGCCGGTGGCGAGGATCATGCCATAGGGTCTGGTGATCAGTTTCTCCACCAGACTCTGCTGCTCCGGCAGGAAGCCCAGGTCCTCCAGTTGCAGCAGCACCGACGACTTGTCGAGGATGCGCATCACCACCTTCTCGCCGAAAATGGTGAGCAGAGTGGATACCCGCAGGTCGAACTCCCGTCCATCCGCGCTCATCGAAATGCGGCCGTCCTGGGGGAGGCGGCGCTCCGCGATGTTCATTCCCGCCATGATCTTGATCCGGGAGATCACCGCCGACTGGAGCCGCTTCGGGATCTGCATCATCTCGTAGAGCACCCCGTCCACCCGGTAGCGAACCCGCACATCCCGCTCCGTCGGCTCCACGTGGATATCGCTCGCCGCGTCCGCAATCGCGCCGTGCACGATGGAGTCCACCAACCGCACCACCGGCGCGTCCTCCACCATCCGCTCCAGGTCGGGCACCGTCAGCCCGTTCCCATCGGAGGAGTCGTCGTGGTGGGTGCCGTTGCTGTCCTCGATCGCCTTGTAGGCCGCCGTCCGCCCGTCGAAGAGTTGATTGGTGGCGAGTTGCACATCCTCCTCGGGGGCGAAGAACGGCTGTACGTGGAGGCCCGTCACCAGCCGCATGGACTCGATGGCGGTCAGGTTGAGCGGGTCGGTCATCGCCACCGACAGAGTGCCGTCCTCCAGTTTGAAGGGAACCGCGCGGTGGGTGCGCACGAAACTCTCGGGGAGCAGTTGGCCCAGCTCGGAGGGCACCGTCACTTCCGAGAGGTCCACGTACGGCAGCCCAAGCTGGTCCTGCAGCGCGTCCGCCAGGTCCCGCTTCTTGATCACGCCCCGCTTCAGCAGGATCTGACCGAGAAACGCCTTTGTCTGCTTCTGCTCAACCAGGGCCTTGTTGAGATCCTCCTCGGTTAGCGCGCCGCGAGCGACGAGGATCTCTCCCAACTTCTTGTCTTTCAATTTCACTGTGCCGCTACCATCGGTTCAGAGAGTCGCGAGAGAGAACGCCTGGACGCTGTTTCCAGCCGCATCGGAGAAGCCCCGCCACCCCGCCTGATTGTCGTGCGTGGCGCCATCGCCCTCAGTATAACCGGGGGGTTCTTCCGCCGAGTATCACCCTTTAGTATTACCGGCCCCCGAACGTGATAAGCAGGTGCCTGGGCCCGTGCCCTCACAGGCGCGCCCACCCATTACTAATATCACCACATCTGGGGCGTAGATTGCTGTTTTTTGGGTGAGAAAAATGCCCCACTCCGCCCCTCAGACCGGCACGGTCCGCCTCGCGGGGCATCAGGAAGAAACGGGGGGAACATCGGCGCGGGGGCGCCGGGGCCAAAAAAAGGGAGGCCCCCGTGCGTCGGAGGGGGGACATACACACAGGGGCCTGTCTGCGGCTTGCGCAGACACCTAACCTTTTCCCCAAACTTCCTTCGTCTAAACCTCAAGTCCTCGCGTAAAGATGGACAGTTTCTCGCACAAGGCCAAGCGCGCGACAAATCACCCGAAATACCGAGCTCCAGGAGGCGGCCGCCCCTTCGCAGTCGAACTTCCCCATCATACCGGCGGCGGAGCCGAGCTGGCGAAAACGGGAGCGAGGAGGGACCGCGGTGGCAGCAGGCGGCTATTTGGATATCGTAGTGAAGAGCGCGGCGGGCGGATTGCTGATCGCGGTCATCCTGCTGCTGGCGCGCGGCCGCCACTACGTCATCAGCGGCCTGCTGGTCTCCGTTCCCGCGGTTTCCCTCTACACCTGGTGGTGCATCAATGCGGAGCACGGCCCCGTCCACCTTCGGGAGGCGGTGCGGGCCGCCATGTGGAGCGCCATTCCCTGGGTCGCCTACCTGGCGGTGGTGTACGCGGGCGCGGGCCGGCTGCCCATCTGGCTCAATCTCACCTTCGGCGTCCTCACCTGGTTCGTGGTCGCCTTCGGGTTCCTGGTGCTGCTCCGGGGCGGCTCCTAGCCGCCGGCGCCGGGGGAAGCGGATGCCGCCATGACCTCCAGAGAACGCGTGCTCGCCGCCATGCGCAGAGAACAGCCCGACCGCGTGCCCATCAACATCCGCGGGGTGAGGCTGTGGAACCCGGAATGGGTCGCCTCCCGCCATCCCTCCTATCGCCCCGTCATGGAGGCGGTGAGGGAGCACTGCGACCTCATCCCCCACGCCTACGTGCCCGGCCTGGAACTCAACTTGCTCACCGAGGCGGAGCGCGAGATCACCGAGCACCAGGTGAGCGACGCGGGCGAGTGGACCATCCACCGCACCATCCTCCACACCCCCAAGGGCGATCTGACCCAGGACTACTGGGAGTCGAAGCAAGGATACCTGCCGCTCATCAAGAAGTACTTCGTAGAGACGCCGGAGGATGTGGAGCGCGTGCTCTCGGTTCCCTATCGCCCGGTCTCGGTGGACCTGGAGCCCTACTTCCAGTTGCGGGAGGAGTGGCCGGACAACCTGGTGATGTGCGACTGTCCCCAGGCCCCCTCCTATGTGCACGAGTTGCTCGGCACGGAGACCTTCGCCTACTGGTGGACCGAACACCGCGCCCTCCTGTTCGAAATGAGAGAAGTGTTCCAGGAGCGGGTGCTGGCCATCGTAGACGACATGCTCGCGCGGGGCGTGGGGCCGGTGCTGGCCACCCACGGCTCCGAGCAGATCGCCCCTCCCATGCACTCCCCCCAGACCCACCGGGAGTTCGTGCTCGCCGCCTTCCAGGACCTCTGCGACCGCGTGCACGCGAAGGGCTGTCTGCTCCACGTCCACTGCCACAACCGGCTCGACGCGCTGCTGGAGGATTTCGCGGAGGTGGGCTGGGATGTGCTCCATCCGCTGGAGCCGCCCCCCATGGGCGACATCGTGCTCGCCGACGCCAAACGGCGAATCGGGGACCGCGTCTGCCTGGAGGGGAATATCCAGATCGGGGACCTCTACGGCACACCCACCGACACCGTGGTGGAGATAGTCGCCCAGGCGATGCGGGACGGCAGCCCGGGGGGAGGATTCATCCTCTGCCCCAGCGCCTCCCCCCACACCCCCACGCTGTCCGACCTCACCGTCAACAACTACCTGGCGATGATCGAGACCGCGGTCAAGATGCGGGACTACCAGTAGCCGGCCGTCGCACCTTGGGGAAGGACCTCCTGGCGAACACGCCCTGCCTGGCGTTTCACGGTCCCCTGAGCCCGCTCGCGCGGAATATCGCGAGTTCCCGCGAATCTCCCGCCGGACAGCCCCTTTGAGGTGCCTGATTGGGAGGGGAGGGTGCACCCTGCGAAAATTGCTATCCGCCGGCGATGGCGATTCCTGGCGCATCCTGCGCCCGTTTGCCCCTGCCGCCCCTCCCGCACCGCACTCTCTTCCCGCCGGGGGGAAGGAAAAACCCCGATGCTGTCCAATTGACATCACAAGTACTTCGTGATAATTTTAACAAGCCGGGTAGTGATACTGTGAACAGCAGCACGAAGTCCGCATAGAGGAACACCAGTTGCGCCTGAGGCCCGGCCATTGGTGAAGACGTGACAACGGTTGTGCTCCTCACATGTTGAGTCGGCGCATCCGCGCGGCAGTCTCGTGTCGGGGCGGGCGGAAACGACGCCTTGGCCGGCGGGGCACTGAGCGTGATGAGGGGTTGGCGTAGGCGATAGGCTAATGGAAGGGAGGATGCCGCGTCTTGGCTGAGATAGCTACCATCTGTCCCTACTGCGGTTGTGGTTGCGGCCTCTACCTGCACGTGGTCAACAGTCGCGTGGTCGGCACCGCGCCGATGCGAGTCCACCCCGTCTCCCAGGGGCGCCTCTGCCTCAAGGGGTGGCACGCACACGAGTTGTCCGACAGCCCCGACCGGCTCACCCGCCCGCTGGTGCGCCGCGGAGGCGAACTCCACGAGGCCTCCTGGGAGGAGGCGGTGAGCGAGGTGGTGCGCGGCCTGCAGGGGGTCGTGGAGACGGCGGGGCCGCAGGCGGTGGGAGTGCTGGGGAGCGCGCGCTGCTCGAACGAGGACAACTACCTGCTGGCGCGGTTCGCCCGCGCGGTGATCGGGACCTCAAACCTGGACTCCAGCCTGGCCGCCTATTCCCTGCCGGAGAGAATCGCGGAGGTCGGCGACGCGCAAATCGCCGATCTCGATGACAGCGACCTCATCATTCTGGTGGGAGTGGAGTTGGGGGAGGAGGAGCCCGCGGTGGGAGCGCACGTCTACCGCGCGCTCCAGCGGGGAACCAGGCTCATCACCGCCTCCGTGCGCCAACATTCCCTCGCCCACTTGGCGCAGCTCCATCTGCCCGTGCGGCCGGGCGGGGAAGCCGCGGCTCTGGGAAGCCTCCTCCACGAACTGGTGGTGGAGCGGAAACTCGCCGGCGACGCGGACGTCTCCGACCTCACCGCCGCCCTCGCCGACCTGAAGCCGGCCGGGTCGGAGGCGAAGACGGGCCTCGCCGCGGCCGCGGTGCGCGAGGCGGCCGACCTGTACCAGGCGGCCGAAAAAGTGGTATTGGTCTTCTCCAGCGCGCTGGCCTCCTCTCCGGAGGGCACGCGTGCGCTCTCGGTATTGCGCGCGTTCCGCGCGCTCGGCGCGGGCCCGCGGGTGGCCCTGCTGGGCCTGCTGGGGCGGTGCAACCTCTACGGCTGCTGGGACATGGGGGTGAGGCACGGATTCCTGCCCGGCGCGCCCACCGGCGACATGGCTGCTGCAGGGCGTCTGAAGGGCATCTGGGGCGATTTCAACAGTGAAGCGGGTCTTCCGGCCTGGGGCATGATGGACCAATGCCAGGCCCTGTACGTGATGGGGGACGACCCCAGCCGCAATCTCCCGGACTGGGCGGCGCGGCGGGAGAAGTTGGAGAGCATGAGGCTCCTGGTGGTGCAGGACCTGTTCATGAGCCCCCTTGCCGAACTCGCACACGTGGTGCTGCCCGCCGCCTCCTTCGCCGAGAAAGACGGCACCGTGACCAACCTGGAGGGCCGCGTGCAACTCGTGCGGGCCGCCGTGGCGTCCCCCGGCGAGGCAAGGGAGGACTGGCGCATCATCGCCGAACTGAGCCGGGCCTTCGGCAAGGCCCTCTCCTACCAAACCGCGGCCGACATATTCGCGGAGATCGCCCAGGCGGTTCCCGCCTACGCGGGGCTCTCCCACGACGGGCTGAAGGCCCCGGGAGGCGGGCAGACATCCCGGCCCGGCGCGGCGAAGGCGGACGAAGGGGCGGCCGCCGCCCTGCGCGGCGCGGAGGGAGCGGTGGAGGCCGACGAGCAGTTCCCCCTGGTCCTGGTGGCCGACGCCACCCTGGGGCCATGGGCGGAAGAAGTCAGCGTCTCTCACATGCCGGTGGCGGGGCGGGAGTTCACGGTGATGAGCAAGGACTACCCGGACGGGATGCTCATCCTGAACCCCGCGGACGGAAGAAAGAACGACCTGCGCCCGGGCCGCGCCGCGGAGGTCGCTTCTGCCAATGGGGCGGGGCGCATGCAGGTGAAATTCAGCGAGGACGTGCCGGAGGGAGTGGCGGTAACCCCCTACCACCACGCCGCCCGGCACCGCATCATGAACATCGTCACCGAGCCGGACACGGGAAGGCCGCTCTTCGTTCCCACTCCGGTGTCGGTGGGAGTTGGCAAGTGAAGGGGCCAAGGGGTAGGGAGGATTGCCGATGAGTTCTTACTTTCTGCCGCGGGACCGAGTGGACGAATTGGTCGCCCGCCTCCTTCAGTCCGCGGAGGTGATCGCGCCCAAGCGGGTGGAGACGGGAGACGTCTTCTACAGCCCCGTCTCTTCGCCGGCCGAGGTGGCTTGGGACTACAAGACCGCCGTGGAGCCGCTCAAGCGGTTCCTGTTCCCCCAGCGGGAGCCCATCCTTCAGTTCTCCAGGGAAGAAGGGAAGCTCAAGGTGGAGGCGGTGTTGGAGGGCAAGGAACGGATCTTCCTCGGCGTGAGAGGATGTGACGTCACCGGCGTCGCCGTGCTGGACGCCATGTTCGGGGGTGAGATCGAGGATCCGTACTACCTGGCCCAGCGGCAGCGGGCGACCTTCATCGCGCTCGCCTGCCTGGAGGCGGACGAACACTGCTTCTGCGTGTGCGGGGACGCGGGGCCCTTCCTCAAGAACGGCTACGACCAGCAGTGGATCCCCCTCGCGGAGGGCATGTTGATCGAGGTGGGCTCGGAGAAGGGACAGGCCCTCGCCGACGCGCACCAGGACCTGCTCTCCCCGGCCGAGCCGGAGCAGGTGGCCGAGAAACTGCAACTGGCGAAGAAGGCGGAGGAGAGTTTCGGCGAGTTCCGCTCCTACATCGCGGCGGCGATGCGCCGGCTCACCATGGCCGAGACGCCGGACGAGGTGTGGGAAAAACTCGCCGACAACTGCGTCGAGTGCGGCGGATGCACCTTCCTGTGTCCCACCTGCTCCTGCTTCACCGTCACCAGCCGCGAGGAGGGCGACGGCGGAATGTTAGAGCGCCAATGGGACGCCTGCCTGTATCCCTGCTACGCGCGGGAGGCGAGCGGGCACAATCCCCGGGGCGAGCACCCGCAGCGGCTGCGCGCCCGCTTCTTCCACAAGTTGAGCCACCAATGGGCGCAGCGCAACGGAAGGCATGCGTGTGTGGGATGCGGCCGGTGTGTCGTGGGGTGCCAGGCCTGGGCCCACATGTCGGCCGCCACTGAAGCCATTCGGCGAGGTTGAGCAAGATGAGTAACCCCTATTTGCCGGACATAGCCACCATCCAGCGGGTCAAGCAGGAGACCTACGACACCACGACCTTCACCCTCAAGTTCGATGACCCGGGAGCCTGGGAGAAGTTCCGCTTCCAGCCCGGCCAGTTCGTCGAGATCTCCGTGTTCGGGGCCGGCGAGGCCCCCTTCTGCATCTCCTCCAGCGCCCACGGCCGCGAGGACTTCGACATCACCGTCCGCCGCCTGGGCCGGGTGACCCAGGCGCTGCACGACATGAGCGAGGGGGACCAGGTGGGCGTGCGGGGGCCGCTGGGCAACTCCTTCCCCCTCGACGAGGTGGCGGGAAAGCACATCCTGTTCGTGGGCGGCGGACTGGGGCTGGCGCCGCTCCGCCCGCAGATCCTGGACGTCTACCGGCAACGCGACAAGTTCCAGTCGGTAACCGTGCTCTACGGGGCCCGCACCCCGGACGACCTGATCTACCGGGACGAACTGGAGCAGTGGCAGAACCTGGAGGGGATGCGCTGCCTGCTCACGGTGGACGTGGGCAACGACCAATGGACCGGCAATGTGGGCGTGGTGGGCTCCCTCCTGTCGGAGGTCAAGTTCGACGTCAGCCAGGCCGTCGTCTTCGTGTGCGGCCCGCCGATCATGATCAGATTCGTGGTCCGGGACCTGGTGGCGATGGGCTTCGGAGAGGACGAGATCATCAGCACCCTGGAGAGGCACATGCGCTGTGGAATCGGCAAGTGCAACCACTGCATCCACGGCGACAAGTACATCTGCCTGGATGGGCCGGTGTTCACTTTCCGCCAGATGAAGGCGATGATGGAGTTGGAGCCGTGATCTCCGGAGAAGCGGTGCCGGAGGCGCTCGCGGAGTGGCTGCGCCGGGATACGCTGATCCTGTGCGTGGGCAACCGCTGGCTCGGGGATGACGCGGCCGGGCCCCTGGTCGCCGACGGTGTGGCGGGCGCGGTGGACTGCGGGGACGCCCCCGAGCGGTTCCTCGACCTGGCCGGCTCCCCGGAGGTGGCGCAGGTGCTGGTGGTGGACGCGGTGGACATCGGGGGCGAGCCGGGCGAGATCGTGTTCTGCGGCCGCGAGGACCTGACCGAGCGGTTCGGCACCACCCATGATGCGGGGTTGGCGGTGCTCGCCCGCTTCCTGTCCGAGGCCCACGGCAAGGAAATGCGCGTGCTGGGGATCCAGCCCGCGCGCACGGGGGTGGGGACGGAGGTCAGCGAAGCGGTGCGCGGCGCAGTGGGCCGCGTCGCCGCCTGGCTGGCGCGGGCACAACAGCGAGAACAGGTGGAGACAGCATGGACCCAGTCGTGATGACACTGCTGGTGGTTCCTTTTGCCGGCGCCCTGCTATGCGGCGTGCTGTCGCGAGGGGCGAAGGCGGCGGCCGCGCTGGTGGCCTTGGTGGTGATGGCGCTGGCGATCATCACCGTCTGGCAGGCCTGGCCTCTGTTCCCCGATGGTTGGAACACCACCTTCGGCCAGCTTTCCTGGATGCCGGGGGGCCTGGGCTCCATCCAACTCTTCGGCGCCCTGGTGGACCCGCTCAGTTCCCTGATGCTGTTGCTGGTCACCGTGGTGGGGTTCGTGGTGGTGCTCTATTCCACCGGCTACCTCACCTCCCGCAACGTCGAGCACGCCTACCGGGAGGGCGACAACCGCTACTACTTCTGGCTCCTCTTCTTCCTCGGCTCCATGGTGGGGGTGGCGGTGTCGCCCAATCTCCTCCAGATGTTCTTGTTCTGGGAAATGACCACCATCTGCTCCTGGGCCCTCATCTCCCATACCCACACCGGAGTCGCCCAGCGGGCCGGCTTCAAGGCCCTGGTCATCACCCACATCGGCGGGCTCGGCTTCCTGGTCGCCCTTGCCTTCCTGCTGGTGTTCGCGCAGAGTTTCGAGTTCACCGCCCTCGGCAAGCTGGGCGGGGGCATGAAGACCGCCGCCTTCCTCCTGTTGCTGGCGGCGGCCTGGGCGAAGTCCGCCCAGGTCCCCTTCCACACCTGGCTGCCCGACGCCATGGAAGCCCCCACCCCCATCAGCGCCTATCTCCACGCGGCGGCGATGGTGAAGGCGGGGGTGTTCCTGGTCGCCCGCCTCATCCAGGCGAGTTGGGAGATGCCCTCCCTGTTCGGCGCCGTGCTGCTGGCGGGGGCGCTCGTCACCATTCTGATGGCGGTGATCAACTACTTCCGCCAGGACGACCTCAAGCGGCTGCTCGCCTACTCGACCATCGCCCACCTCGGCTACGTGATGGTGGGGTGTGCGCTCGGGGTATACGGCTCCTGGATGGGATTCCAGGGCGGGGTGCTCCACATCCTCTGCCACGGGGTGGCGAAGGGCACCCTCTTTCTGTGTGCGGGTGCGCTCGCCTACGGCGCGGGCACGCGGAGCATCAGCAAACTGCAGGGCATGGGGCGAAGGATGCCCCTGGTGGGGGCCGCCTTCATGGTGGGAGCCCTCGCCGTCACGGGCATCCCGCCTCTCGCCACCTTCTGGAGCAAACTCTACATCTTCGCCGGAGCGCTGGACGTGCGCGCGGGTGGAGTGCTCCTCGCCGTGCTGGCGGTGGAGAGCGTGGTCGCCTTCTCCTGGTTCATCTACGTGGGGCACCGCATCTTCCTGGGCGAGCCCTCCGAGGAGGCGGAGACCACCCCGCTACCGGCGGCGATGAGCGTCTCCCTGGTGATCGGAATGTTGCTGTGTGTGCTCGCCCCCGTCGTCGGCGTGCCGCTGGTGAGAATGATTCTGCCCTGACAGGGGATTCGGCCCTATCTGCGAGGTGACATGATGAATGCAGCACAACTTGTACTGGCCGGTTGGGGACTGCTGATCTGTGGCGCCGCGGCATGCGCCGTCGTCTCCGCGCGGCGCAACCTGGTGGGGCCGCTGGCCTTCCTGTTCGTGGTCGGCTCCTCCGTGCTGGTGCTGCCGGCCGCCCTCTCCGTGCTGGTGCAGAACCGGGCCGCGGAGACGGGGGCTCTGCTCGCGCTCCCCGGCGTGCAGGCCTCCCTCGCCTTCCGGGTGGATCAACTCAGCGCGCTCTTCCTGCTCATCACCGCGGTGATCGCCCCGCTGGCCACGCTCTACTCCATCCCCTACATGCTCAAATACCGGAACCAGGGCCTGCTGAGGTACTATCCGCTGTTCCTGCTCTTCTTCGCCGGCCTCATCGGCGTGGTGTGCGCGGCCGACTGGCTCTTCTTCCTGGTGTTCTGGGAGTTCATGACCGTCTGCTCCTACTTCCTGGTGATCTTCACCAAGGAGGACCGGACGGCGGCGCGGGCGGGGCTCAAGTACATCGTGATGACCCACGGCGCCACCGCCCTCATGCTGATCGCGGCGATCGTGACCTGGAAGACGGCGCAGCCTCATTCCTTCAGCTTCGAAGCGGCCAAAGCGACCATGGCGCAGCTCGCGGCGACCAGGCCCGTCCTCCTGCATGTGCTGCTGGCGCTGTGGTTCGTGGGGTTCGCCACCAAGGCAGGGGTGCTCCCCCTCGGGGACTGGCTGCCCGACGCCTACCCGGCCGCCCCCAGCGGGGCCGCCGCGGTGTTCGGCGGCATGATGTCGAAGTTCGGCATCTACGGCCTGCTCCGGGTCTTCCTGGATATGGTTCCTGCCTGCGAGTTCTCCACCGTGTGGGGGATCGTGATTGCGGTGGCCGGGGCCAGCTCCATCTTCCTCGGCACCCTGAGCGCCCTCGCCCAGGACGATTCCAAGCGCCTCATGTCCTTCCACGTGATCGGGCAGATCGGCTACATGCTGCTGGCCATCGGCGCCGGCATCTACCTGTTGCCGGTGAACGGCGCGCTGGCCGCGCTGGCGATCATGGCGGGGGTGTTCCACCTGGTCAACAATGTGTGCTACAAGACCCTGTTGTTCTTCACCGCCGGCTCCCTCTCGTTCCGCGCCGGGGAAACCAACCTGAACCGGCTCTCGGGCATGTGGACGGTGATGCCCGTCACCGGGGTGGCCGCGCTGATCGGGTCCCTCTCCATCGCCGGCGTCCCCCCGTTCAACGGCTTCGCCAGCAAGTGGATGATCTACCACGCCACCATCCTGGGAGTGCCGGGGATGCCGTTGTTCCTCCTGCTGGGGATCCTCGCCCTCTTCGTATCCCTGGTCACCCTCGCCTCCTTCCTCAAGTTCCTCGGCGGGGCCTTCATGGGCCCCACCGCGCTTCGCGAAGAGGAGGCGGAGAAGGGCGACGTGCCCTTCGCCATGCAGTTCCCCCAGATGTTCCTCGCCGCCCTCTGCATCGCCTTCGGGCTGGTGCCGATGCTCGCCCTGGCCGGCATCCATCGGGCGGTGGGCGCGGTGCTGCCGGTGCAGTCCGTCCCCTCGCTGTCCAGCCTGGTGGGCAACTCCTGGGCCGGGCTCCAGTTGAGCGCCTTCGGGGGGGAGGCGACTGGGGTCTGGTATCCGGTGGTGGTGCTAGGGGCGCTCGCCGTGGGAATGGCCTTTGCCTACTGGGTGTTCAGGCTGGGCGCCGCCCCGCGCCGGGCCGTGGACATGTGGCAGTGCGGCGCGTTGGTGGACGGCGCGCTGGCTCGCTACCTGGTGGTGGAGCCGAAACACGAGCCGGCCACCGCCCAGTTCGAGGCCCGCTTCCAGGCCCACGGACTCTACTCCTGTTTCAAGGTGGCCTTTCGCTCCGTCTACCCGTCGGTGCCGCTGCCCCATGCCGGCTATCCGACGCGGTTCATGAAGATATTCGATGTCGACGCCTGGCTCTTCGGTCCTCTCGTCCGGTTGGGGAACCGGCTGACCGGAGCCTTGAGCCGCACCCACTCCGGGGTCCCCCAGATGTATCTCATCTGGCAGCTGGTGGGCCTGGTGGCCGTGGTCGTCCTGTTGGCCGTGTGGGCCAATTAGGGTGAGGGGAAAGGGAGAGTTCCATGACGAGTGTTGAGCTGATTGGCAAACTGCGGGAGAAGTTCGGGGCCGCCATCCAAGACGTCTGCGAACTTACCCCCAGCAAGGTGCGAGTGGAGGTGGCGCCTGCCTCCGTGGTGCCGGTCTGCGAGGCGCTGTACCGGGACCTCGGCGCGCGCTTCCTCATCACCGCCGGCATCGATTCCCGCGCCGTGCGGGGCTGCTTCGACGTGGATCACATCTTCTCACTCGACCCCGACAAGATGTTCGTGATCGTGCGGGCGAGCGTCCCGCCGGAGAGGGCGACGTTGGACTCCATCACTCCGCGGGTTCCGGCCGCCTTCTGGGCGGAGAGGGAGCTCTACGACGTGCTCGGCGTGAAGGCCGAGGGGCATCCCGACCCGCGCCGCCTGATCATGCCGGACGACTGGCCGGAGGGGCTGTTCCCGCTCCGCAAGGATGTGAAGTACGGCGACTGGCCGGCGGTGGGAGGCGAAAACGCCGATGCCTCCTACCCGTGGAAACCCGCCCCGGAGGGCACCTCCACGGTGGTCGTCGGCCCCTTCTTCCCGGTGCTGGAGGAGCCCGCGCAACTCCGGCTCTATGTTGACGGCGAACGGGTGGTGGACTGCGACTACCGCGGCTTCTACAGCCACCGCGGGATCGAGAAGATGGGCGACAGCGCCCTCACCTACAACGAGATCCCCTTCGTCGCGGAGCGCATCTGCGGCATCTGCGGGTTCATCCACTCCTCCTGCTACTGCGAGACCGCGGAGGAGGCGATGGGGATCCGCGCCCCCCGCCGGGCCCGCTACATCCGCTCCCTGATGCTGGAGGTGGAGCGGATCCATTCCCACCTGCTGTGGCTGGGGATCGCCGGCCACATCATCGGGTTCGACACCGTGCTGATGCAGGCGTGGAGAGTCCGCGAGCCCATCATGTGGCTGTGCGAGAAGATCACCGGGAACCGCAAGACCTATGGCATGAACCTGGTCGGCGGAGTGCGGAGAGACATCCCGAAGGAAGTCCAGCCCGAACTGCTGGAGGTGGTGGACAAGATCGAGAAGGAAACGGTGGCGATCGTCAACGCGGTGATCGGCGACACCGTCCTCAAGGCGAGGCTGAGCGGCGTCGGCATGCTCCCGGAGGAGAAGGCCAAGGAGCTGGCCGTGGTGGGGCCCACCGTCCGGGGGTCCAATCTCCCCCTCGACGCGCGGGTGGACCACCCCTATGCCGCCTACGACGAGATTCCCCCCAAGGTCATCACCCACCCGGACTGCGACAACTGGGCGCGGGTGGTGGTGAGGCTGGAGGAGACCATCGAGTCCATCCGGTGGATCAGGGAGGGCCTCAAGCAGATGCCGGACGGACCGATCATGGCCTCCGACATTCCCGAGGACATCCCGCCCGAGCAGTGGGGCGTGTTCGTCGTGGAGGCCCCCAGGGGCGAGGCGATCCACTATGTGGTAACCGGCGGCGACAACCGCCCCGCGCGCTGGCGGGTGCGGGCGCCCACCTATCAGAACCTTCAGGCGCTGCCCTACCTGATCGAGCAGGAAACCATCGCCGACGTGCCCATCACGCTGGGCAGCATGGACCCGTGTTTCTCCTGCACCGAGCGCACCGAGATCATCAACGTGCGCTCCGGGGAAAGCAAAGTGCTGGACCAGCAGGAGTTACTCCGGCTCTCCCGCGAAGCCACCGAGCGGCTGCGGGGCCGGTGAGGAGGCAGGGACGGTGAACGTAACCGCGCAAATGTTGTCAGGGATACCCGGGGCGATACTCGCCGTGGTCGTGTTCGTCGGGCTCGCGCCCCTGGCCGAGGGGCTGCTGAGGAAGCTCAAGGCGATCGTCCACTCCCGCCAGGGCCCGCCCATCATCCAGCCCTACCTCGATCTCGCGAAACTGCTGATCAAAGAGGACCTCGCCCCCTGCACCAACTGGATCTGGCGGATGGCCCCCGCCCTCTGCCTGGGCGGCACCATCGTGCTCGCCCTCTTCACTCCGCTCGGCGTACGGCCCGCCTTCGGCTTCAGCGGCGATATCCTGGTCTTCATCTACCTGGCGGCCATCCCGTCCATCGCCATCATCCTCGGCGCCTTCGCCTCCGGCAACCCCTACGCCTATGTGGGCGGGAGCCGCGAGATGATGGTGATGCTCAGCGTGGAGCCGGTGATGTCCATCGCCCTGCTGGTGGCCGCCATCAAGGCCCAGTCCCTCACCTTTGCCGGCATCCTGGAGAGATCCGCCGTCGAGCCCTCCATCTCCATGGGGGTCGCCGGGCTCGCCTTCCTGCTCGCCCTGCAGGCCCAGGTCGGCAAACTCCCCTTCGACATGCCGGAGGCCGAGCAGGAGATCATGGAGGGCCCCTTCATCGAGCGCAGCGGACCGGGGATGGCGCTCTTCCGGTGGGCGATGCACGCGCGGCTCATGATCTTCACCGCCCTCCTGGTCAGCATCTTCATCCCCTGGCCGCACGTCGCCAACGCGGGCCTCTCCATGCTGCTCACCCTGGCCAAGATGGCGGTGGTGCTCGCCTTGGTCGGGGTGGTGGACGTGGTCAACCCGCGGCTCCGCATCGACCAATCCATGGCCTACTACGCCCGCATCGGTGGGCGCGTTGATCTTCGCCATTGTGGGCGCCTGAGGAAGGACCGACCCGATGATCATCAGCAAACTGAAAGAGGCGATTATCTGCTTCAAGGCGGGCAGGGTCACGCTGCCCTATCCCTTCAAACCGCACGACCCGGCGGAGAACTTCCGCGGCCGCGTGACCGTGGATGCCGAGAAGTGCATCGGGTGCGCCGGGTGTGCGGAGGTGTGCCCCTCCCGCTGCATCGTGGTCACCGATCCGTCTCCCGACAAGCGGGTCCTCGAGTTCTTCCTCGAGCGCTGCACCTACTGCGCGCGCTGCGCAGAGGTCTGCCCCGAGGACGCCGTCACCGCCACCCAGGAATTCGAGACCGCCACCAATGACACGCAGGACATGCACATCAAGGTGGAGGTCTTCATGAGCACCTGCCGCCGGTGCGGACGCTGCTACGAGCCGCCCACCCCGCTGGACCGGCCCATGGAGACGGGAATGCGGGAGGCGACGGACGGAAACGGAAGCGGAAACGGGGAAGGCTGATGCTGAACGCGAAACTGATCGAAACCCTCAGTCTCATCATGATCATCACCTCGCTGGTGGCGGTGGAGACCCACAACCTCAAGCGGGCCGCGGCCGCCTACTGCGTGCAGGCCCTGCTGGTGTGCGGCCTCATCCTCGCCTTTGCCGCCGCCAACCCGGCCCTCTACACGTGGGCCGCGGTGGCCCTGGTGACCAAGGCGATCGCCACCCCGTGGCTGCTGCTCCACTATGTGGGCAAGACGGGGGTGAGAGAGGCGAAAGCGATCATCGGATTCGGACCCTCCGTGCTGATCGCCTCCCTCCTGCTGATCACCTCCTACACCCTCACCCATCGCTACGTGCACTTCCTGGCCCCCACCGCAGAGGCCGCGCAGGGGGTCTTCCGGACCAATCTCGCGGTCAGCATGACGGTGTTCGCGCTGGGGCTGTACGCCATTCTCTCCCGGCGGGACGCCATCAAGACCGTGATCGGATTGTGTTTGCTGGAAAATGCCATCCACCTCAGCCTGGTCAGCCTCGCCCCCCACATGCGGGAGACCGCGTTGGTGGGCATCGCCACCGAGGTGGTCATCACCGTTGCCTTGCTGCTCTACGTGATCGCCGGGATCAAGGAGCAGGTGGGAACCACGGACACCTTCGAACTCTCGGAGTTACACTGGTAGAGGAGGGGCGCGCGGATGCCCTTGCACAATGAAGTCGCTTCAGTCTTGCCGCTCGCGCTGTGTCTCATTCCCGCGGCGCTGGCGCTCGTCACCTATCCTCTGACCCGCGCCGCGCGGGCCCTGGGGCCTGCCCTCAACCTGCTGGGCAGCGCGGTCGCCACCGCGCTCGCCGCGGCATTAATGGCCCACACCATGAGGGGCGACGTGCTGGTGGCCCTGGGCCGGGAATTCCGCGCCGATGCGCTCTCCGCCGTCCTGGTCCTCATCATCAGTTTCATCAGCCTCGCCGCCTCCATCTACGCCATCTCCTACATGCGCTTGGAGCCGCTGCTGGGCCGGGTGGCGCACGAGGAGGGAGAGGAGCGGGCCGAGCGTCGCCTCGCCACCTTCTACGCCCTCTGGCAGGCCTTCCTCGCCACCATGCTGTGGGCGTGCCTCACCAACAACATCATCGTCCTCTACGTCTCCGTCGAGGCGAGCACCATCGCCTCCGGCCTGCTGGTCGCCTTCTACTGGGACCGCCGGGCGCTGGAGGCGGCCTACAAATACCTGATGCTGCTCACCGTGGGCATCGCCTTCGCACTCCTCGGGTGCGTGTTGCTGTACGCCTCCGCCGCACCTCACCTGGCCGACAAGACCGGGCCGGCCGCCATGCTCATCAGCGACCTGCCGGCGGCCGCAGCCGCCATCCCCCGCAGCATGGCGTTGCTCATCATGGCCTGCTTCATCGTCGGCTTCGGCACCAAGGCGGGGATCGCCCCCTTCCACCCCTGGCTGCCGGATGCCCACGCCGAGGCCCCCGGTCCGGTCAGCGCCCTCCTCTCCGGGGTGATGATCAAGATGGCGATCTACGCCCTCGTCCGCACCCTCGGCGTCTTCTTCCCGATCGCCGCCTACCACCCGGTGTCTGTGTTCTTCATCGGGCTGGCGGCCTTCACCATGCTCCTGGGGGGAATAATGTGCCTCGCCCAGGACGACCTGAAGCGGATGCTCGCCTATTCTTCGGTCAGCCAGATGGGCTACATCGCCGCCGGCCTGGGCATCGTCGGGCTGGGCTTCGGCCGCGAACTGGGATACCTGGCGGGCTACGGCGCCATCTTCCACATTCTCAACCACGCCCTCTCCAAGGCGCTTCTCTTCCTGGTGGTCGGCGCCGTGATCTACGTCACCGCCGGCCGTCGCATCAGCCAACTGCACGGGCTCGGGCGGCGGATGCCCGCCACCGCCATCTGCTTCTTCATCGCCGCCCTCGCCATCTCCGGCGTGCCGCCCTTCAACGGCTTCTGGAGCAAACTCACCATCTACTTCGCGGCGGCCGAGGCGCGGCTGTGGTGGGCGTTCGGCATCGCCCTCGCCACCAGCCTGCTCACCCTCATCGCCTTCGTGCGCGCCGGCTTCCGGGTCTTCTGGAGCGAGGGCGATTACCCGGAGCCGGAGCCCGCCCGCGAGAACGGGGAGCAACAGGCCCTCTCCGATGCGGCGAAGGACCCGCTGGAGGGAGATGCGCCGGTGGCTATGCTGATACCGATGGTGGTCCTCGCGGTGCTCTGCGTGGTGATCGGGGTGTTCCCCAACCTCGCCTACCCGATCATCGATCCGGCCGCGCGGGCTCTCGCCGCTATCTTTTGAGTGAGTCGTTAGGCGGGCCCCTCCCGCCGCCAAGTGAGGAAGACGATGGCAATAAGTGATGCGCTGAAGAAACTCTTTCCGAAATCCCTCTGGGTCTACCACGTCAACGTGGGCGCCTGCAACGGGTGCGATATCGAGGTGATCAACGTCCTCACCCCGTACTACGACGCGGAGCGCTTCGGCATCAAGTTGGTGAGCTCCCCCCGCCACGCGGACGTCCTGCTCGTGTGCGGCCCCGTGACCCGCCAGGTGCTGCCCTCCGTCAAGCGCGTGTACGAGGCCACGCCCAGCCCGAAACTGGTCTTCGCCATCGGCTCCTGCGCCTGCGGCGGAGGCATCTGGCACGATTCCTACAACATCCTCGGCGGGGCCGACAAGGCGCTGCCGGTGGACTACTACATCCCCGGCTGCCCGCCCCGGCCGGAGGCGATCCTCTACGGGGTGGCCGTCGCCCTGGGGCTCGCCCCCAAGAAGGCCGCGCCGGTCCACACCAAGCAGAAGTTCCTCGAGATGCTGGAGAAGGGCGAGGTCCCCGGGCCCCAGCTCGTCGCTCCGCCCGGGGATTCGGAGTAAGGTCTGCGTCGTCCGGCGGACGCCCTCCGCGCAGGCGGAGGGCGTTTCCGCGTCGAATCCTCCCTCCACCATGCTCATCTCCAGCCGCGCCAATGCCCGCATCAAACACCTCCGCCGCCTCCGCACTCGCCGCGGGCGGGAGGAAAGCGATCTCTTCCTCGCGGAGGGGCTTCGCCTGGCGCGCGACGCGGTGGAGTGCGGGGCAGAGATCGTCTCCCTCGTCATCGCCCCCGCCCTGCTCGACGAGGAAGCCGCGCAAGAGGTCGCCAGCCTGCGCCAATCCGCGGACGCGGAGGTGCTGGAGGTGACGCCCGAGGTGCTGGAGACGCTCACCCCCCAGGGGGTGGGGGAGGGTGTGGTGCTGGCCGCGCGCCGCCGGTGGCGGCGGCTGGAGGAGGTCGCGCCTTCGGACCGCTCCCTCTGGGTCGCCGCCCATCGCGTCGAGCACCCCGGCACCCTGGGGACCATCCTGCGCACCCTGGACGCGGTTGGTGGAGAGGGGCTGATCGTGCTGGATGACTCCGCCGACCCCCACGACCCCGTCGCCGTGAGGGCCAGCCTGGGCGCGGTCTTCACCCGGCAACTGGTGAGGGCGAGGTGGCCCGAGTTCGCGGAATGGAAGCGCCGGACCGGGTGTCACCTCGTCGGCGCGGCGCCGAGCGCGGGCGCGGACTACCGCCAGGCGGCCTATCCCCGCCCACTGGTCATCCTCCTCGGCAGCGAACGCGGGGGGCTGTCGGAGGAGCAGACCGCGCTCTGCGACCAGGTGGTCGCCATCCCCATGCGCGGCCGGGTGGATTCGCTCCACCTCTCGGTGGCGGCCGGGCTGCTTCTGTATCAGGCCGCGGGGTAGGGGAGGGACGCCGGCCGCGCTTATCCTCGCTTGCCGAGGACGCGCAGCAACTTCAGCCCCGACTCCTCGTCCAGCGCGCGCTCCGCGGCCGCGCCCAGCAACTCCACCACGATCACCTCCAGCAGCAGGAACACCGACATCCCCGCCCTGGGGCAGCCGACGAGCGCCCGGTCCCCGCGCCCGATGCCGGCGTGGAAGTGCAGGGAGGGCTTTCCCTCCTGGGGGAACACCGTGCCCACCCCCACCAGCTCCCGCGCGTCGTCGAATTCCTCATAGTGGGGCACGATGGGACCGGAGGGCTGCTCCGGCCCGGTGACCACCTTGCCGCGGCGCATTCCCCCGATCGCCAGCACGAAGGCGGAGGCCACCCCCTCCCGCGCGCACACCTCCTCCACCGAAGTATAGATGGACTCCCCCTCCTCCAGCCGCAACACCAACACCCTTCCCAAACTCGCCGTGCAATACCTCACTCTTACCTCCCAATCTCCCGCGCCCGCCTGTAGCGCAGGTCCCCTGACCTGCGCTCCGCCCGCTGGGGCCGACCTTTAGTGGCGCAGGCGCCCCGCCTGCGGCCGTTCTGCCCTGGTCGTTCTGTAGGGCGGGGTTACCAAACCCCGCCGCAACGATGTGGGAGCCCCGCCTGCCCTCCGAAGCCCATAGCGAAGGATGGTCCTCGGGGCGACACGTCTCGCAGTGCGGCCGTTCTGTAGGGCGGGCTTTCCCAAGCCCGCCCTACAGTTCCTGCTGAAGCCGCCCCAGCACCTTCATCGCCCTCCGCAACAGGTTCCGCTGATTCTGATGGGTGAGCAGGGACAGTGCCGTCCGCGCGTCGAACCAGGCCGCCTCCAGCGCGTGCTCCCGGGCGTTCGCGGCCGGCTCGGCCCCGGGGGGAGCGAGGAACAGGAACCAGTCCACCCGCTTGCGGCAGTGCTGTCCGTCCGCGCGGTATTCATGCTCGGTCTCGCCCAGCGGAGCCACCAGCGACAGCCCAACGAGCCCCACCTCCTCCTCGATCTCCCTGCGCGCGGCCTCCTCGGGCCGCTCCCCGGGCTCGACTCCGCCCTTGGGGAAGACCCAGGTGCCGTACCCGGAGCGCATCACCACCACCTCCCAGGCCCGTTGCCCGCCGCCCGGCTTCTCCGACTTCCTCGCGACCACCCCTCCGGCCGAGTGGAGGTCCCTCCCCTCTCCCTCCGGGGGCGCGTTCACTGCTTCCGTCCCCAATCCGCGGGGCGCCGCTCCTCCCACGGCGGGGGTGTGGGGATGCCGAAGGTGTCCCGCTTCAAGTCCAGGTAGTAGAGGTAGTTCTCGAACGTTACATCCGGCGGCACCCGGTGGTCCACGTGCGGAATCCAGCCGCCCTCGCGGACATACGGCTCGATGCGCTTTATCTCTCTGCGGATCGCCTCTTTGCCCTCGATCAACGCCCGCTTGTTGACCCCGCCCAGCAGCAGCACCTGTTTGCCGTACTTGTCCCGCAGGGCGATCGGGTCGGTCCCCGCCGCCACCTCCACCGGGAACATGCAATTTACCCCCGCCTCCAGCCACAGCGGCACCAGTTGATTGATATTCCCGTCACAGTCGGTGTAGACGATGTCGCACCCGTGCTCGTTCAATACCTCGGTGATGCGCCGATAGCGGGGCACCATCAACCGAGCGAAATCGCGCGGCGAGATCATGGGCCCCTGGTTGAAACACATGTCCTCCCAGCCGGCGCCGAAGTCGAGGTCCACGTGGGGGGCGATGCGGGAGATGACGCGGGTCACCACGCGGGTGATGGTTTCCATCATCTCCTCGAGCAGTTCGGGATCATCGTAGACCATCATGGTCGCCCCCTCGAACCCCGCCCAATCGCGGATCCATCCGAACAGGCTGCCGATGCTGATGCCCAGCGGATAGTCGCGCGCGGCCCACTCCCGCTTCAGCCTCTTCAACTCCGCCTCCGGGGGCAGGCGCCCCGGGTCGTCCGGGTCCAGGCGGGGCTTGAAATCCCGCTCCCACGACTCCCGGTCCTTCAGCCGGAACTCCAGGAAGTGGGGGATGGTGGACTGGCCGGAGGCGTACACCATGCAGAGCGCGCCGTTCTCGTCCTGGATGAGCAGTTGCTCGCCCCGCTCCTCGATGACTTTGCGTTCGAACGAAGGAAGCAGGCCGTGGTGAGCGGGCACCTGGGCGCGGGGAGCGAACCCGAAGTAGAGGTCGGCCTTCTCGTTGTCGTCAATCTCCCTGGGCAGCCCCTGCTCGTGCCAGACCCGGAAGGTGTCGTCCCAGTACCCGAACTCCTCGTCCGGGATATGGTCCACCGGCTGGAAGTGCAGGGCCGCCAGCCATCTCTCGCGGTGGGTCATCGGGCCCTTCATCCGCCCACTATCTCCAGCACACTATCTCCAGCAATTGCCGCAGGTCCGTGATGCGCGGGCAGTCCGCCTCCGGGTGGGCATTTCGCCGGTCCACCAGCACCGGCCGCAGGCCCGCCTTCCTCGCCGCCGTCACATCGTCATCATAGTGATCGCCCACATGCCAGGCCGGGCAACCGCATTCCGCCGCGGCCCGCGCCGCCCGCGCGAACACCTCCCCCTCCGCCTTGATGCCGGCCGCGCCGAAGGCGTCTATCACCGGGTCGAAGTAATGCAGCACCCCGAGCATCTCCAGGTCCGGCCCCGCCTGCGGCCGGCCGGTGACGATGCCCAGCCGCGCGCCCGCCCCGGCCAGCCGCTCCAGCACCTCCTTCGCCTCCGGGTAGAGCC